>JBLIBC010000103.1:0-8865 GCA_047632015.1 Glaciecola sp. | reverse complement strand
TTTATCGTTAAGCGAGGGAGGTAAATTGACGGCATATTTAAAGTCAATGAATTTAACGGTGGAGGTTCTTTCTGGATTAAATCATGCGATGCTTAATGACAGTACAAACCTTGTTTGGGATATGGAAACAGCTGTTGTTCAGAGCTTTTCAAGTGCTGCTGCTTTTAACAAACAAAGTACAATAGCTTTATTTGAAGAAACATCTTGGGGTAAAGAAACTGATGTGAACAAAGAAAAAGCGATCCAAGACTTTAAAAACAGTGAATCTCATTTTACCTTGTGGAATTCAGGAATGAGTAGCACAACACTTTTTAAGGATTCTACCTTTATGAAGGATTTTGATTATTTGACAGAGATATTTGCTTCAAATAATGGTGTGACTTTAACGGAGTTTGAAGTTAATAATGATGCTGTTAATGTTAAACAAAAATCATACTTATCCTCAAGTGAAGCTCAATTGAGTGAATCTCGATTTAAAACAAACAGCTTTTCTGATGACTTAGTTTTTATTCCAAACGCAAAACCTGAAGCATGGTTTTCAGCATCTTTATCTCAAGAAGCTCTTCTTAAGATGCTAATTGAAAACAAAGAACTGAGTGGAATGTTTAATGAAAACCTGTCAGCACTCTTAACAATGGAAGAAGTTTGTAATTATTTAAACGGGGATGTGTTCTTTTCATACAATGGAGTAGATGTGCGAGAAAAAATGATTTTTGAAAGTAAGTTTAATCAACAAACAGGTGAGTATGAAAGTGGGGAGGTTAAAAAGCAAGTAGAGCAAAAATTTTACACACTCGCTTTGGGCTTAAAGAATGGAGGTAGTTTCTCTGAAAAAATAAAGCCCTTATCAAGCTTTTTAAGCGTGAAAAATGGTGTGTATAATTACAAAGAAGAATACTTTTTTATAATTAAAAATGACATCATATACATAGGCACATCACCCAAGTGCATAGCACTTTTTAACGGAGAACTAGGAAAGGTAACAGCAGATCACATGAGTCTTGCGAAGGGAAATGAAGTTGCTGCTGTTCTAAAATTCAATAGTGAGATGGACTTCTATTTTCCTGTTAAAGGGGTTCGAGAATTGAATATTATAAAAACAGGTGTTAAAGGTGGTGCTGAAGAAACAGAATTTAAGTTGGTTTTTGATAAGGATACTAATGCTGTAATCGAATTAACTTCCTTTTTAATGGAGTTAATCGACAAAAATCAATAAGTTGACCTTTGTCAGGTTGGGATAAAAAAAACTACAAAAGGATTGAATTTTCACATAATGTAACCTATATTTGAGTAGCTAATTATTTTTACAATGAAAAATATCTTTTTTGCAGTTATCGTTTTAATAGTTTTAACCACGGCATGTAAGTCGACTAGTCAACAACAAGGTAACCATGAAAAACTTGAAATTTTTCACAGACAAAAACAAGTAAAATAATTAATTCCCCTCATGTAGTTACTTTACTTGATGTTGTAACCTGACTAATAGCTTATTGTTTTTTTTAATCAAGTCTTTGAATATTAATTGATTCGTCTTTTTTTTATTGACCTTGGTAAGGTTTATGATATAAACAAGTTTTGAATTTTTTATAACTTGCTTATTGAGTAATAATTAGACAGTAAGTTCGTTTAACTTTTCGTATTATTGGTAACCTTAAATTAGGCTGGCAGGGCTCGACATGAAAAAAATATTTCTTTTTTACTTTCTCTTTCCGCTTATTTTGTGTTCTCAAGGGGAGTTTAATAATTGGCATTTTGGATCAGGAGTAACATTTAACTTTAACTCTGGAAACCCAACAGTGGGAACAGGTAGCTCAATATCAGTAAACGAAGGGTCAGCAACCGTAAGTGATTGCGAAGGTAATTTGTTGTTTTACACCGACGGTTCTGTTGTTTGGAATAAATCAAATAATTTCATGGCAAACGGTACTGGTCTGGATGGTGGTTCTTCTTCAGTATTAGGTGTTTCATCCACACAAGGAGCGTTGATAGTGAAGCGACCTCAAACTGCTGGGATTTATTACATTTTTACCGCCTCGAGCAGTAAGGGATTAAAATATTCGATAGTCAACATGAACTTGAACGGCGGTTTAGGTGAAGTAATTATTAAAAATACTGTGTTGTCGGCTAACAAAACTGAAAAGTTAGCAGTAACATATCATAGTAATTCGAAAGATATTTGGTTGGTTACTCATTACGAAGGCAGTAATCAATACGAGTCTTTCTTAGTATCAAGAACTGGCGTCTCTTCAAGTGGTGTAAGCTCGTTTGATGGCGCTGATCATACTGACAGTCATGGAGATATAAAAATTTCCAGAGATGGTAGTAAAATTGGAAGTGTGGTTGATTTCAATGGAAGGATTTATTTAGGTGATTTCAATAACAGTACAGGAAAAGTTTCTAATACAGCTTCCGCGGGAGGATATTCGAACCCACATGGTGTAGAGTTTTCTCCAGACAACAGTAAAATGTACATTAATTCCACATCAAATGGAATTATTCAATTTTCAATTGCAGGTTCTAATTCTCAAACATTAAATAATAAAACTACTATTGGATCTTCGTCAAGTGTCTACGGATCATTGCAGTTAGCTCCTAATGACAAAATTTATGTTACCAATGCTAACTCAAGCTACATAGGAGTTATTAGTGATCCAAACGCTTTTGGCAACTTAGCTTCCTTTGTAAATGAGTCTGTATATATAGGGGGAGGTCGAGCTGGATATGAGCTTACAAATGTTACGCTGGTTAGCCCTAATTCATTCAATGGTCCTAATACAGTTCAATTTAACGGCACTTGTAGTAACGATATAACTAAGTTTAATCTAGGCGTTGAAACAAGTATTGTGGATGTGCTGTGGGAATTTGGTGATCCAAACTCTATTTTAAAAAATTATTCTACTAAACTAAGTCCAGAGCATCAATTTACGTCGGTTGGAACTTATTATGGAAAAGTGGATATCAATTACTCCTGTGGAAGTGAGACCATCAATTTCACTGTTATCATTTCAGAAGCTCCTAAATTCACATTGCCTTATTTGTGGATGTGTTCGGGAGTTTCAACACCCATTGGAATAAATTCCTCAACAAACACTACCTATTTATGGTCACCAAGTACAGGATTAAATAGTGCAACCGTTTCAAACCCTATGTTAACTTTCACCTCATCAACAGAACATACTAGCTTAACCTATACATTAACGGCAACAAATAGTGTAAGCTCATGTAGCATTACTGAACAAAAGAATATAACAGTCTACAAGCCAGTTGCAGATGCAGGACCAGATTTAGATATTTGTTCAGAAGACATGGTTCAAATTGGAGCTCATGACACATCCAATTACACTTACTCTTGGAGTCCTACTGTAAATTTGTCTTCTCCAAACAATCCATATACTGACGTTATTATTGAAAACAATACAAATTCTACCGTTGTCCATAATTATACTTTGACTGCTTCATATGGTGGCTGTTCTTCAACTGATGAAGTTAATTTGCGAGTTAAGACGCTTCCAAAGATCAACTTGCCAAAAGACACTGCGATATGTTCATTGGATTCAATTACCTTAAACCCAAATGGCGATCAGAATTCAGCCTATGTCTGGTCAACAGCAGAGGGCTTGAGTAATGTAAATATAGCTAGCCCTAAATATTCAATAGCCAATAAAGACACGGGGATTATTGAATACCTGAAAGTCGTTACTGCCTCTCAAAATGGATGTGATTATACGGACACTATTTCAATAAAAGTTAATCCTCAAGCTGGAGTAGATGACTATCAATATTTATGTCCGGGATTTGGAGTGGAGTTGAATCCTTTTGGAAAAGGAGTTAATTTTTCTTGGTCACCTAATCAGGGCATTGATAATGTTAACATTCAAAACCCTTTAGTTAATCCTACTACATCTATTACATACTACTTGTCTGTCACGGATATCTATGGTTGTATTTATTCCGACAGCGTATTTGTTGATGTAAATCCAGTAGTTCCATTAGAATTAGGACCTGATACTGTAATTTGCCGGGATGATACATTGTTGATTGGTTCAGTAGGTCATCCATTGAACGCTGATTTTTCATGGTCACCAACCACTTTTTTAAGCGATCCTGATTCTAATTATACATACGCTTATCCTGACTCTACATTGTCTTATATTATAACTAGTCAAAGTGATACTTGTTTTGGATATGACACTTTACTCATTACGGTTAATCAATTACCAAATGTAGAACTTGCTTCTGATTCAAGCATTTGCTTTAGAGATAGTGTTTATTTGGTAGCAACTGGAGCACTAAATTATACTTGGTCACCAAATAGTTTTATCATCGAAAACAATGATTCAGTATATGTATTCCCTCATGACACAGTAGATTATGTAGTTCGAGGTGTGGACACTAACAGTTGTGTAAACTTTGACACGGCCACTATAAGCGTTAGGCCATTACCAATAATTGATTTAACACCCGATTCCAGTGTTTGCTTAACGGGCTCAATTCAAGTCACTGCTGGAGGAGGAGTTTCGTATTCATGGCTTCCAGGTGATGCGCTGGTAAGTAATGACACTGTTGCAAATCCCTTTTTGATTCCAACGCAAGACACCAGATATATTGTGACTGTTGTTGGACTTAACGGCTGTCCTGAAAACGATACCATTGATGTTAAAGTTCATGCATTACCAGTAATTGACATGACCTCTGACACCACTATTTGTGAAGATACTAAAGCGTTTTTATGGGCAACAGGGGGAGTGAAGTACAATTGGTCTCCAAGTATCGATTTAAACGCAAGTAACATTGCTAATCCAATTTCATCAACTAACACTTTTGAAACTTATCAAGTTACAGTTACTGATGAAAACAATTGTATCGATTCTTTATCGACCACAGTAAGTATAAATGTTACTCCTGAAGCTAATTTCGAGTATGACTTCATTGCATCATGCCCAGGATTTGATGTAACTTTTACTGACAAAAGCTCCAGCACGGATAGCTGGTTATGGGATTTTGGTGACGGAGCTACAAGTACTGACAAATCTCCCTCACACATTTACGAATTTGGAAAATCGGCTACAGCTATTTTGATTGCTGCAAACAATGACTATTGCTTTGATACTGCTACAGTGAATTTTGATTGGAAAAAACTAGAGGATTACATCAAAATTGAGGCACCAAATGTGATCACTCCAAATGGCAACAAAATAAACGATTGTTTTCAAGTTGATATAGAAGGCGATTTTAAGGAATGCACGCATGTTGAAGTGTTTAACAGGTGGGGACAAAAGGTGTATGACAACGAAGAGTTTGACACTTGCTTTAAAGGAATTAACGAATACAATTTTCAAGAATTAAGCGAAGGCACTTACTTTTATATAATTCATGTCAACGATTTTATCAAAAATGGATTTATACAAATAATTAGGTAACCATTTTCCACTTTTATCCGTACACTGCATTAAACATCCTTTATGAAAAAATTAGTTCCAATAATGCTACTTGTCATAGCTTTTCTGTCTTGTAATAAGGACGAAGAAAAGGGTGAGGTAGACATTAGTGTGTTGTCAAGCAAGTTCAATACAGCAAATACCACTTTTAGCATTAACGATGATGACATAGTAATTACTTCCAAAGGTATTCCAAATCACGAAAGTGCTTATTACGAAACGTCTAATCCGTTGTATGCCGACTACACTTTATCAACTTTTAATAAAAACCCAAATACCATTTCTGAGCAAAGTATCACGATGACGATTCCACGTTATCCATTGGAGGCGAGTTCTCATGATGCCACAGCACTTGGAGCAATGGGAATAGCTGTGAACAGTGTTTCATTGTACAACCAATACGCTGCTCCGGGTGACGACTTGGAAGACGAAATTGAAGGCTTTGATCAATGGGCAGGGCATCCGCAAAATCAAGGACAATATCATTATCATCTAGAAGCTCCATATTTAACTCAGCAAAATGGGAATGAAGCATTGGTTGGTATATTAATGGATGGATTTCCAGTTTACGGAACACATGAAAACGGAGTCCAAATTACCAACGCTGATTTAGATGAATACCATGGTCACACCACAAGTACTGCTGATTTTCCTGATGGTATATACCATTACCATGTGACATCTGAAGATCCGTATATGAATGGAAATGGATATTATGGAACAGCAGGGAATCTAACTAATTGAAAGAGTTCAGGGAGTCCTTCATGAATAATTTAGTAAGCTGTATATTTCTTTTTGTACTTTCAATATCTTGCACAAAATTAACTGACACTTCATTAGTGTTAACCAATCATGAGTCTGACTTTGATACTACTAAAGGTATTCTAAGCCATGCCGGACAACCATATTCTGGTGAAATATTAGAACACTTTCCCGATTCCACTTTAAAAAGCAAACGGTTTTACAGTCAAGGATTATTACACGGGAAAGAATTGTACTGGTACTCAAATGGTCAAATTGCTACATCTAGATTTTATGAGCTTGGTACAAAAATAGACACACACAAAGGTTGGTATTCCAACGGTCAAGAAAAATTCATATATCCCATTAATGACAAAGGACAGTATCAAGGAGAAGTAAAAGAATGGTATCAGTCAGGACAACAATACAAGTCATTTAACTATGAGTCGGGGAAAGAAAGGGGAAGTCAAAAACTTTGGAAATCAGATGGTAGAATAAAAGCAAACTATGTGATCAAAAATGGTGAAAGGTATGGGCTGATGGGATTAAAAAGATGCATTACAGTAAAAGGCGATAGTACAAAACTTAAAAAATGAAACAGTTATTTCCCTTTTTATTAATTTTATTGCTTTCATGTTCTACACCTGAAAGCAATAAAATCATGTATGGGTTGCCTTTTTTTAATTCAGCCGAATTCACCCCTGAATGGATTACTAAAGTGAACAAAGAGTACGGTAATATTCACACTATTTCCCCATTTGCTTTACTAAACCAAAATGGTGACACTATCACTAATAAAAACTTAAATGGGCACATTTATGTGGCCGATTTCTTTTTTACCACATGCCCCGGTTTATGCCCTCGGCTTGGTAAAAGCATGAAAACACTTCAAGACAGTTTAATAAAGGAAGACGTACTACTCGTGTCACATACAGTCATGCCATCACATGATTCTGTTGCGGTATTAAAGCTATATGCAGAAAGCAACGAAGTAGTTTCGGGAAAATGGCATTTATTAACTGGTGAAAAAGAAGCTATTTACAAATTAGCAAGAGAAAGCTATTTTGCAGACGAAGATTTCATAAAAACTCAACAAGCATCAGATTTTATTCACACTGAAAATTTTATTCTTATTGACCAAAAAGGCAGAATTCGAGGGGTTTACAACGGTACTTTACAATTGGAAATGATTCGTTTATTGAAGCACATAAGACTCCTTCAAAAGGACACTGATTAAAGTGTTCAATTCAAAAGAAAGTCACTTATGAGTTCAATGCTCTATTTCTTGGTTAAGATTACCGAAAAACTAACGAGCTTGAGTATATTTGCTGGAAGAATTAGATGTAATGGGGAATTTCAACAATCGTGTTAAAATTGCAGTTGTAGGAGGAGGACAGTTGGGAAGGATGCTGCAAACTGAGGCTTATTCATATGGCTTAGATTTAGCATTTTTAGATCCAGACAAACATGCACCAACAAACACCGTAAGCAGTTGGTTTTATAGAGGCTCCCTTCAGGATGAGGAATTGGTTTACGACTTAGGTAAAAATAGGGATATCATTACCATTGAAATTGAAAACATCAATGTAAAAGCCTTAAAACGCTTAGAGAAAGAAGGTAAAAAAGTATTCCCTCAACCTCATATAATTGAATTGATTCAGGACAAAGCATTACAAAAACAGTTTTTTGTAGATAACAATATTCCAACATCTTCATTTTTTAAATTAAACGGAATACATGAACTTCCTTTATTCAAGGATGATTTACCGTTTATGCAAAAAATGAGAAAAGGTGGTTACGATGGCAAAGGAGTGGTAGCTATTAAAACAGAGGCTGACTTCAGCAAGGGCTTTGATACTCCAAGTATATTGGAAAAGTTCATAGATTTCAAAAAGGAATTGTCCGTTATAGTAGCAAGGAATGAAAGTGGAGAAGTAAAATGCTTTCCTTGTGTAGAGCAAGAATTTAGTGAGGAAGCAAACTTGGTAGAGTTCTTATTTTCACCTGCTATTATCAGTAAAGAAGTGGAACAAAGAGCCATTGAAATTGCCGAAAGTATCATTTCTAAATTAGGAATGGTTGGCATATTAGCAGTTGAATTGTTCTTAACTCACAACGATGAGTTGTTGGTCAACGAGATTGCTCCAAGACCTCACAACAGTGGTCACCAAACCATAGAAGGAAATACAGAATCTCAGTACGGTCAACTATTGAGGTGTTTATTGAATTTACCTTTGGGCGATACTTCCATAGTTAAGCCCTCAGTAATGGTGAATTTATTAGGTGAAAAAGGATACGAAGGCGAAGCTGTTTATGAAGGAATGGATGATGTCCTGGCAATGAAAGGTGTTTACGTTCATTTGTACGGAAAACAAATCACCAAACCGTTCCGGAAGATGGGACATGTTACAATTACAGCAGACACGTTAGATCAAGCAAAAGAAACAGCGTTAAAAGTAAAGCATACTATAAAAGTAAAAGCATGACAGCAAAAGTAGGAATTATCATGGGTAGCAAAAGCGACTTACCAATCATGGAAGAAGCAGCTAAAGTACTGGACGAATTGCAAGTTCCATTTGAAATAACCGTTGTGTCAGCACACAGGACACCCGAAAGAATGGTGAAATATGCAAAAGACGCTAGTTCAAGAGGAATTAAAACAATCATTGCGGGAGCAGGTGGAGCA
>JBLIBC010000102.1:0-9041 GCA_047632015.1 Glaciecola sp. | reverse complement strand
GAAATATAATATATTCACCATCCGCCCAGTCAGCTAAATCCATTGAGAATACCTCTGGATGGTCTCCTGTTGCTGCATATCCATTATAGTTAGCAGTAGCAAAAGGGTCATCGTTATTGTAACCAGCTGCATCTGCAACAAAGATATCAAAATCAATATTTGCACCTGTACCGTATAAACCATCAATAGTTAAATCCCAATCAAATGACATGTCTAAACTAGTACCAAGGTAGTTAGTTATCGTAAAAGAGATTGTACTTGCAGGTATTGAAGCATTTGAGATGTTAATATCACCACCAATTTCTAAAGTAAAGTTTTCAGTTGGCTCAAAAGCAGTATCAGTCAAAATCGTGATATTTCCTGTTACAGAAGTAGTGTACGCTTTAATTAAAAGCTGATCATCAAAATCGAAATCCTCGCCTCTTGTAGCAGTTCCTGACTTTAGTTTCACTTTTACATAAATATCAACGGGTTGTGGATTAGATATGTCGAGCGTATATTGATACTTTCCTTCATTTCCTTCATTCACCGTTTGAGTAGTAGCCAATGGTGCTATTAGTGTAACGCTTCCAGTTACATTTTGTGAGACTTCAATCGTGCTTTGTCCTGTTAGGTCAGGCTCGCCGTCACAGCCTACGAAGAGTAGGGCTGTCAGTGAAAGCATCGAAAATATAAAATTTTTGCTTATTTTTTTCATTTTTTTTAATTTTTAGTTTACAACTCTTTCTAAGGCTTCATAAAACTCACGCGGTCCTGAACCTGCAGTAAAATAGCCATAACTTCTGTAAATTCTGTCTTTAGAATTAACATCATCTTTTGTTACTGTATTTTGAGGTCCCGCATAACCACATGCATTTGCCATGTCAGCAGGGTTTGATGCACAATTGATCAACGGCTGTCCGTTTAGTAATTGTACATTTCCTTCATAGGTTAAAGGTGTGTAAACAACTCCATCTGCATCAATTGTGAAATAATGTGAATTGGCAACACTTTGAAAAGGTCCAGCGTACTCAACATAGCGATACGTTGTTGCGTCTACTGACTCAATTACACGAATAGAACCATTCCATCCACCGCTTTCAGAATTGATTCTCCAGTAATTACTGTCAATTACTCTATACGTTCCTGCGAAACGTGTTCCTACAGCAATCTTAGTAGATTTAGCATTAGCATGTACAGTTCCTTCAGAAGTTGTAGTAACATATCTTAAAGACCAAAAATCTCCAATTTGCAACAAACTATCATCCGCTGGAAGTGGCGCACCACCTACGGTTAAATCAGCTCTTAATTCATTGTAAGATGCTGTGTAATCAATTACTTGATTTTTAGGAGAAGTAGCGACATCGATCGTTTTGAATAAAATTTCACTACTTGATACACCAGCTTTAGTAGTAAAAGACTTGTAGATCTCAATTTTAGTAGTGGCAACAGCACCTTGAAAAGCAGTTACTTTTACTGGGTATTTGAAGTCATTACCGTTTCCTACTACATAGCCTACTAGTCCTGAATTTACAGTTAATAGACCGCCTGTTTCTGCTCCACCTGTTAGTACGTCACTATCCTTCTCACATGAGAATAGACCAGCTACTACTAAAAGAGCTAAAGAATATAATTTAATTTTTTTCATTTTTATCTTTTTAAATATTATTAGTTCATCCACCAAAGACGAGATGTTAGTTTATCTCCACCTGTTAATGCTGCAGCTGCAGCTGTATAATTATCTTTGTTAAGAGAAATCTCTTGCGAATTATAATATAATCTTGAAGGAATGCTAGGTTCTTGTGCATCTACAACTGGAGATAAGTTTGGAATCCCTGTTCTTCTCCATTCTGTCCAAGTTTCAAAACCTTGACCAAACAAGGCAAACCAAGATTGTTCAGCAATTTTTAGTTTTGCATCTGCTTTATTTGTGAATGTAATATTTGGTAAAGCGATAAAGTCGTCGGCAGCTGATCCAATTCCATTAAATTCAAAGTTAGATTTAATTGCGTTGTTGTAATGAACCAATGCACCTGCATTACCACCTGATACGTACCCTTCATTCATTGCTTCAGCCATAAAAAACTCAGCTTGTGCGTATGATAATATTACACCAGGTAAAATAGGTCTTAGATAATATGTTCCAAAAGAAGAAAATCCGTTGTAGTTACCAGGGTTTTCTTGACCTGGGATATTACCAACATAAGCACCTGCATTATTTTGCTGTGCATAAACTGCTAATCTTGGGTCGTTAGCAGCTGCTAATTTGTTTACTAATACAGAACTTACTTTATACTCAGCACGTACACCTTGAACAATCGTTTCAAAAATTGGATTCGCATCAGGGAAAGCACCTAAATAAGTTAATTGTGCACTGTCATCTGAAGATGACATCAACTGGCCTTTGTTAACTAATGCTTGAAGTTGCCCGCTAACATCTTGAACTTTAGAAATCCTCATTAAAGCTTTAAACTTAAGTGAGTTACCAAATTTTCTCCATTGTGCAGTGTTACCTCCGTAAAGTAAATCAGAAGATGCAGGAATAGTCCCTGTGCCACTTGCTAAAAGTGCGTCTGCTTGATCTAGCATAGATAAAATTCCAGCATAAACAACCTCTTGGCTGTCATAGGCCGGTTTTAAAATAGCAGGGTCGTTAAATTGAGTAAAAGGAACTGGTCCGTATAAATCAGTCAGGACTTGAAAGCCATTTGCTTGCAATATTAAAGAAATTCCTTGAAGGTTTGTATTTCCTTCAGTTTGAGCTAAAGTTTGCATTGATTGAGCATCTGCTAATACAGAAGCGTACATAGTGCTCCATATAGCGTCAATTGACCCTCTTCTAGGCACGTATCTTTCCTCATCATTGTATTGTACCTTAGACACATGTTGTCCCCAGCACATACCCATATCTCCGCCTTGTTGCATACCGTAAACGATATTTTGATTGATACGGATAATGTTACCTAACAGTAAATGTCCAGGAACCGCGACAGCATTATTGGGGTCGGTGTTCACTGCTTCGAAATCTTTATCGCAACTTACACTTGAAAGTGCAAGAAATGCCATAAATATAATTGATATTTTTTTCATAATTTTCTAATATTAGATTTAAAATTTAACTGATAGGTTAAACCCGTAAGACCTTGCTGAAGGAATTTGACCAAATTCCATACCTTGATTACCATTACTGCTACTGAAACCAGTTTCTGGGTCAATATGTGGTGCCTCTTTGTATAAAATCGCTAAGTTTCTAGCCACTACAGAAAATTTGATGTCTGTAACTGCTGTACGATCTAACCATTCTTTTGGGAATGTGTAACCTACAGACACTTGTCTTAGTTTAACATAAGTTGCGTCAAAAATAGAGCTTTCCTCAATTGAGTTACTGTATGATGATTGATTGAATGATTTCGCACTCACAACCACATTATTTGGAACGTATCCACCAGCACCATCAGCCATAACTCCATTACCTACTACACCAGTTTCACGTCCGATTAAAGATTCTTCTAATGTTCCCGCGTATCTACCCCATGAATAAGTCATAGAATGAACATCACCACCAACTTTAGCGTCAATCAATGTTGTTAAGTCAAAATTCTTGTACTTCATTGTGAAATTAGCTCCACCAGTCCAATCTGGAGTGATGTTACCTAAAACTTTATTCTCAGTTTCAATAACAGGTATTCCATTGTTGTAAATCACATTTCCTTCTGTGTCTTTAGCAAAGCCTCTACCTACAAGAGATCCGTAAGCTTCTCCTTCTCTAGCCTCTAGAGTAACACCCCATTGACCTCCTAAGATATAAGTGTCTAACCCTCCAAGAGAAGTTACTTTGTTTTCATTTTTGGCAAAGTTTAAGTCAATATCAAAACTAAAGTCTTGAGTTTTCAAAGCAGTTACGCCTAATTGCAACTCAATACCTTTGTTTTCCATTGATGCAATATTGTCCCAAACACTTGTAAATCCTGTTGAAGCTGAAACTTGAATAGGAACTAATAAATCAGAACTTATTTTGGTGTAATATGTAGCTGCAATACGTAATCTGTTCTTAAATGCATTTACATCAATACCAAATTCTGTTCCAACAACGGTTTCAGGTTTTAGGTTTTGATTAAATTGGGTATTTGGTGTTGAAGCTTGATTTCCCCACCCGTTATTGGATAGTGAGAAAGTAGAGTTTAAATTATAAGCTCCTAAAGCTCCAGTTCCACCTACTTTAGACCAACCACCTCTTATTTTGATGTAATTGAAATCAGTTGCAGTTGTATTGAAGATTTCAGATAATACTAGAGATCCAGATACAGCAGGGTAGAAAAATGAATTGTTTTCTACTGGCAATACACTTGCCCAGTCATTTCTTCCTGAGAAATCTACATATGCGAAGTTTTTATATGACACTTGACCAAAAGCATACATAGATCCAATTCTCTGTTCGTTGTAGTTATTTCCAAAATCTGGAGTAGTCCCTGATTTGATATTAGATAAATTGTAAAAATCAGGTAATTCTAAAGCGTTGATTGCCCCAAATGTATTGGTGTTTTTTCTTCTCATTTGATTTGCACCAAAATTCACACTATAAGCAATGTCTTCTGTAATATTATTGTTATATGCTAAAAGCATTTGCGTATTTATTTCAGAATATCTTGAACTATTTGAATAGTATGATCCATCAGGAGCGCTATTTGATCCAATTGATTGTCTTCCTGTTGTTTCTTGCGAAAATTGATCTAAGGAAATCTTACCCATTGCAGTGAAGTTCTTAGCAAGTTGGTATTCCAAAAATGCAGAACCAGTAATTCTGTCCTTGTCAAATGTGTTTCTGTTTGTCGCTAAAACCCAGTAAGGATTGTTTTGAAAGTTGGTGTTCCAGTTAGCAGGAGTTCCTGCAGCAGGAGTTCCAGCACCAGCCAAAGGAAGGCTATTGAAATCTCTTAAGTCTGTGAAATTAACATTTCTAGCAGACCAGATAAACTGTTGTGCAACATTTTCATTGTTGTACCCGGCGATTGGTAAATTATTACTCTTGTCATTAAAATACATTAATGTTACGCCTGATGTTAGTTTTTCTCCTATTTTAAGGTTTCCGTTAATACTAAGATTAAATTTCTTAAAATCAGTATGAGGTAACATTCCTTTTTCGTCAGAATTACCAACAGACATTCTAAAGTTAGCTCCTTCGTTTCCTGAAGTTATAGATAAGTTGTTAGCTGTAGTAACTGCTGTTTCGTAGAAATCTCTTACGTTGTTTTTATGAGAAATCCAAGGTAACGGAGCTCCATCCACTTTGTAAGAATCCCATTGTACGAACTCTAACCCTTTATCTAAGGCAGGACCCCAGCTTTCATCTACACCGTCATTGTAACCGCCACCGGCACCGTCAACAAATTCAAAGTAGTCTGAAGTAGCACCTTGTCCGTATGAATTTTGATAATTTGGTACTAGTAAAGGATTTGAGAAGGTAGTGTTTGTGTTAAATGAAACTACACTGTTCCCTTTTCCAGATTTTCCAGATTTTGTTGTTATGATAATTACACCATTACTTGCTCGAAGACCGTAAAGTGCAGCTGCATTTGGTCCTTTAAGAACAGTCATAGACTCGATGTCATCCGGACTGATACTCGCAACACCATTAGGTAAATCACGACCTCCACTTTGATTTGCATTTCCAGCAGTTGAATTGTCGAATGGTATTCCATCAACAATAAACAATGCTTGATTATTTCCTGTAATAGAAGAGTTTCCCCTTAATACTACTCTTGAGGATGCTCCTACAGCTCCTGAGCTATTGGTAACTTGAACCCCAGCGATTTTACCACTTAAAGCATTAACAAGATTACTTTCTCTTGCTTCAGTCAAAGCTTCTCCTTTTACGCTTTGTGCTGCGTAACCGATTGCTTTTTCAGATTTTTTGATCCCTAATGCTGTAACAACAACGCCTTCAAGTTCGAAAGCGGTACTTTTCATCTTAACGTTTATTACTGTTGAAGTAGCTTTTACTTGTTGGGCTTCCATCCCTATGTAGCTAAACATTAAAACTTGACTTGGGGCTGCGTTAATTGCAAATTTCCCGTCAAAATCAGTTTGTGTTCCGAATTTTGTTCCCTTAACTAATACACTTACGCCTGGTATAGGCATTCCTGCATCGTCAGAAACGACACCCGTCACAGCTCTTTCTTGCGCAAAAGTTAGTTGCGCCATAAGTACTATTAATAGTACTAAGATTCCATTGAACTTTAGTTTCATTTTTGATTATTTTGAATTAGTGACACAAAACTCACAATAATTTGTTAAGTATCCTAATAAATGAAACCCTATTTTTAACAGGAAGTAAATTTTAACATTTTAACACAATGTAATATTTATGTTATAAAATACCTTGTTTTAGGCATTTAATGTAAAAAAGTATAGTAATTAGTACGAATTAACTTATATTATATCATTGCGACAAGTAACTGAATATTAAATAATTGAATGAATAGAGTTTCTTCTGAACGGTAAGTAATTTCTGAAAAATATTTTTTTGCTTTGGGTCTTTTCTTTTTTTTTATTGATATCAAAGATTCCGAGCAAAAAATCAGTCATTAGAAAAGTTACTAGTGTCTGTTATTATAGATTGTGAGTAATTTCTTTAAATCGAAATAGATCGGTACTGGCAGAAATGATTGGGAGTTCTCGCTGGCACATCATTTTAATTCTTTAGAAAAACAGGTCTTTGTTTGATTTAAAGCTTTGTGATTCTTTTGGTAAATGTTGTTATGGAGTTGCCCGTTTTGTCGCTAGAGAAATATTAGTTATTTTTTAAGAATTGTTTATGTAAAAAAGCAAAACTGCAAGAGCGGATGTATGGAGGTAGGTTAGAAGTTTGGAATTAAAGCTGTATGTGCTCAAAAGTGGTGAGGTTGTTTTTCTTTAAATATTTCTAGGTTTTGAATCGTTCCGTTATAATAGGGGGCGTTTGTGAGGTGTAGAAGTTATCTGTACGAGATTAGGTTAAAATACCGCTGTTTTTATTCGTTCTCGGTTAAAATTAAAATGTTAGGCCGTAACTAAGGTGAACAATCGTGTTAGAAAACTCTAGTTTTTGGTCGTTTGTACTTCCTGTAGCCATTGAAATTTTTAAAACTCCGCTTTTTGTTTTTATCCCGAGGCCAAGTCCGAGACCTAGCAAAGTAGTTTTGTCGTTAGTTTCTGTTTTTAATGATTGATCCCGAAATAAGCAATAGTCCATTATGGTATGAAAGTATAGAGTAGGGGATGCCAGGTACCGATATTCCGTCAGAACCGCTGTCATAAAATTTGCTTGCAGGTTATTTTCCGTAAATCCTCGAATGGAGTTGATGCCTCCGAAACGGAATAATTCATTTGTGATGTAATTGGTACTTTTTAGATAGTGGTTTTGGCTTCGTATATTGATGGAGTTTTTTTCGTTCAAATTGAAAGTGTGCATTGCAAACAAGTCAATATAAAGTTGTTTGTTTTTAGATACATTGTCAACTAGATTGTTAGTTTCTCTTTTTCCAATTCCTGTTTTAATGCTAAGTACTGTTTTATTCAAGAAAAGCGAACTGTGATTTTCTAATTTTGAATAGGCTAATTCGGAAGTCAGGTAAAAATTTTTGTAATCGCTGATAAAGGAGTCGTTCGTATTTTGGATATCGCTGGATATTGTCGATTGGTACCCTAAATAGATTCGGGTGTCATAATTGACATAGTAACTTAGGTCTATGGCTGTTTTTGTGTTTTGAAAAGTGCTGTCTTGTTTGAAAATGTTTAACTGGCCTCTTAGTCCTATTTGGGTTTTGAGTATGTAAGGCAACTCTAAGGCAGTTCTGAACGTTTTTTGTTCGTTTCCGTCGCTTTTCCAGTAAAGTGAAAATTGTTCCCCCGCTTTTAGTGTGTTTTGAAGGGTCAGGTCAAGGTATCCATTGAAGGTTATTTTTTTGCTGTCGTTGTTGTTGAATCCTATGAAGCCGTCAAAAGTGTTGGATTTTAGTTTTGCGATGTAAACGTAAACTTTGGTACTGTCTTTTGTGAATAGTATTTCGGGGTATTTTATTTGGTTTATAAATCCATATTTTTCAAAATCGTCGTGAATTTGACTCACTAGTTCCTGGCTAAATATTTTATTCTTGTACTTCCTGTTCATTTGAGCTAAGTATCCTTTGGGGAAATCGTTGGTTTCTTCGATTGTGCCGTATTTGACCACGATTGAATGCAGTTTCCTTTGGTTTTGTGCTGCAAATTGCAATGTGGCAAACAGTTTGTCTCGCTTTTTTTGAATTTTAGTAAGGTTTAGTTTTGCGAATGTATAGCCTTTATCATCGAGTTTTTTTATATTTTCGGTCAAAAAAGCAGCGGTTTCCCCGTAAGGCAGAATAAGTGTGTCTTTAATGCTATTTGGGAACAGTACAGTTTTTAGTAGTGAATTTCTACCTATATATATATGTATTGATTTAATTCTTTCTCCCAGGTTTAATTGTGCGCTATAACTGGAGTCATTAATTTTAGTTTGGACGACTACTTTGTTTTCAATAAAACCTAATGTGGAGAGTTTTTCAATTGTCAGCACAATCTCGTCATTTATGGATTTTGCGTTTTTGTGTTTGGAAAGATAGTTAAGGGAATCGATTACTTTGGTTTCAGTAATCGAGGTTCCTGTGAGTTCTAATTGTATGCTTTGGGCATAGGAGCTAAGTCCAAAAACAAAGAGTAAAAAATAAATTAAATGATGTTTCAATTAGGTGGATGTTTTTATAAAAGTAAGTCAAATATCTTAAGTTTGTAATAATATTCCAACTGCTAAAGAATCTTGTTGAAAATTAATTGATTAACGTTGTTAGAGTTAAAAATATTTTCTACATTTGCAACCCCGTAAAAAGCGGGAAATAGATATACATAATAAATTTTTAGTATTAATTATGCCAACAATTCAGCAATTAGTAAGAACAGGAAGAACTCAGATAACTAAGAAGAGTAAATCGGTTGCTTTAGATTCTTGTCCTCAAAGAAGAGGGGTTTGTACGCGTGTTTACACTACAACACCAAAAAAACCAAACTCT
>JBLIBC010000101.1:0-9050 GCA_047632015.1 Glaciecola sp. | reverse complement strand
GTACATGGAAACTGTATGGTGGTTGTTGAAGCAAATGTACAACAAGGACTTGATGTACAAGGGTTACACGATTCAACCCTATTCACCGGCTGCAGGAACAGGACTTTCTTCGCACGAATTGAATTTACCGGGTTGTTATAAAGACGTTAAGGATACTACAATTGTAGCACAGTTTAAAATAAGCCCATCCCAAACCCTTCCCAAAGGGAAGGACTTTTTAAACACCCTCTCTTTAGGAGAGGGAAGGGGAGAGGCTTTTTTTATGGCTTGGACAACTACTCCATGGACCTTACCTTCAAACACAGCTTTGTGTGTAGGGCCTAAGATTGAATATACTTTAGTTAACTCATTTAACCAGTACACTGGTGAAGCTATTCAAGTTGTGTTGGCTTCGGCACTAATAGGAAAGCAGTTTTCGGGAAAATATAAAGCCGTACAATCAGCTGAGGAGCTGGTTTATAATGAAGGGGACAAGAATATACCGTTTTTGATTGGTCAAACTTTTATAGGAACTGATTTAGTTGGAATTAAGTACGAACAATTATTAGGAGGATGTACTCCATTTGAAGATGCTGACAAGGCTTTTCAAGTGATTTCTGGTGATTTTGTAACAACAGAGGATGGTACTGGAATCGTTCACATTGCACCTACTTTTGGTGCGGATGATGCCATGGTTGCTCAAAAAGCAGGTATTCCACCGATGTTGGTTTTGGATGACAATGAGAATGCAGTTCCTTTAGTTGATTTAACGGGCCGATTTGTTAAACAATTGGATGGTGAGTTGGCTGGGATGTTTGTAAAAAATGAATATTACACAGACGGAGAAGCTCCAGAGAAAAGCGCAGACGTATTAATTGCAATTCAGCTAAAAACAGAAAACAAGGCATTTAAAGTAGAGAAATACTCGCACAGTTACCCTCATTGCTGGAGAACTGATAAGCCCATTTTATATTACCCTCTTGATTCTTGGTTTGTAAAAGCTACCAAAGTGAAAAAGAGAATGGTAGAATTGAATAAAACGATCAACTGGAAACCAGAGTCCACAGGAACAGGTCGTTTTGGGAATTGGCTGGAAAATGCTAACGATTGGAACTTGTCTCGTTCAAGGTATTGGGGAATTCCAATTCCAATTTGGAGCACTGAGGAAGGCGACGAGAGAATTTGTATTGGATCAGCTGAGGAATTGAAAGCAGCATGTGAAAAAGCTGTTGAAGCAGGAATAATGGAAAGTAATCCATTAGGGAAATTTGTAGTTGGTGACATGAGTGATGAAAATTATGACACTTTTGATTTTCATAAAGATTATGTAGATGACATTACTTTAGTTTCATCAACAGGACAACCAATGAGCAGGGAGGCGGATTTAATTGACGTTTGGTTTGACTCAGGATCCATGCCTTATGCGCAATGGCATTACCCTTTCGAAAACAAAGAAAAAATTGATGATAATAAGGCCTTTCCAGCTGATTTTATTGCTGAAGGAGTAGATCAAACAAGGGGTTGGTTTTATACATTACACGCAATTGCAACCATGTGTTTTGATTCGGTAGCCTATAAAAACGTAGTCAGTAACGGACTGGTTTTGGATAAAAATGGTCAAAAAATGAGCAAGCGTTTAGGCAACGCTGTGGATCCTTTTACGACCATTGAAACTTATGGGCCTGATGCTACACGTTGGTACATGATGAGTAACTCTCAACCATGGGACAATTTAAAGTTTGATTTAGAAGGAATTGCCGAGGTAAAGCGTAAGTTTTTTGGAACCATACATAACACCTATCAGTTTTTTGTTTTGTATGCAAACTTGGACGGTTTTGCATTCAAGGAACCAGAAATTGAAATAAATAAACGTCCTGAAATTGACCGCTGGATACTTTCAAAATTAAACAGTTTGGTGACATTTGTGGATGAAGCTTATACTGATTACGAGCCTACAAAAGCAGCAAGAGCCATTCAAGAATTTGTGAATGAGCAATTAAGTAACTGGTATGTTAGGTTGTGCAGAAGACGATTTTGGAAAGGGGAGTACAGTGAAGATAAGGTTTCAGCGTATCAAACTTTGTATACTTGTTTGGAGACTGTAGCTAAGTTGTCATCTCCTATTGCACCATTTTACATGGATCATTTATTCAAGGATTTGAATGCTGTAAGTGGAAGAGAAACTGTAGAGTCAATTCACTTATCAGATTTTCCAATTTCAAATGAAGTCTTGATCAATAAGGATTTAGAGGAGAAAATGGAAATCGCTCAAAAGGTAACATCCATGGTGTTGGCATTAAGAAAGCTGAATCAAATCAGGGTTCGTCAACCTCTTCAAAAAATACTGGTCCCAGTACTTGATGAAACATTCCAACGTCAATTAGAAGATGTTAAAGACTTGATTTTAGCTGAGGTAAATGTGAAGGACTTGGAGTTTTTAACAGAGGACTCTGGTGTGTTGGTTAAAAAAATAAAAGCCAACTTTAAGGTTTTAGGACCTAAGTATCAAAAACAAATGAAAGGGATTTCAAGAGCAATTGGTCAATTCACGAAGGAGGATATTTCAACTTTTGAAAAGGAAGGTAAGTTTAACATAGAAGTTAACGAGGAAAATATTGAATTACTACTGGAGGATGTGAACATTACCAGTGAAGACATACCGGGATGGTTAGTAGCTAATGAGGGGAAGTATACTGTGGCGTTAGACATTACTATATCCGAAGAGCTTAAGGATGAAGGTATTGCGAGAGAGCTTGTGAATAGGATTCAAAACCTAAGGAAAGACAAGGGTTATGATTTGACTGATAAAATAATGTTAAAAATTCAAGAACATAGTGGAATTATTAATGCAATTAACAACCACAAAAGCTATATTTGTAATGAAACCTTAGCGAAGGAATTAGTGTTAGAAGCGTCAGTTCCAGTGGAGGGCAACTCAGAAGTTGAGGTAACAGAAGAAGTGAAAACAATTATAGCAATACAACGATTAAACTAATATTATTATGGCAAGCGAAAGATATTCGGACTCAGATTTGGCAGAATTCAAAGAAATTATCAGTAAAAAATTATCAGATGCTCAAACTGATTTTAAACACTTTCAGGGTCAGTTAGATCACAGTGATGAAAAATCAGGAACAACAACTGGAGGAACTAATGATTTAATGGAAGATGGTGCTAACTCTTTAAGCCGCGAGAAGATGGCTGAATTAGCTAGTCGTCAAAGAAAATTCATTCAAAACTTAAAAGCTGCCTTGGTTAGAATCGAAAACAAATCTTACGGTATTTGTAGGGACACTGGAAAATTAATCTCAAAAGGGAGATTAAAAATTGTTCCTCATACTACACTGTCTATTGAGGCTAAGAATGCACAAAACAAAGACTAATTAGGCATTTGTTCAAGTTTTGAAAAACAAAAAAACTCTTTTTGCAATTTTGACCATCTTTTTAGTATTGCTGTTTGATCAGTGGCTAAAAATATACGTTAAAACATCCATGTATTACGGCCAAGAAATTCAAATTTTTGGAGAGTGGTTTTCCTTACTTTTTGTGGAAAATGAGGGAATGGCTTTCGGCTGGAAAATTCCAATACCAGAATTTGAGGAAAACGGGTTTGATCCTTTGAAACCAACTTTTTGGCAGGAACACGGTCCAAAAGTGCTATTGAGCTCTTTTAGAGTGGTGGCGGTTGTTGTGATTGGATTTTACTTGAGAGGTTTAATTAAAAAAGGTATTTCAAATGGTTTAATTGTAAGCATATCTTTGATTTTTGCAGGAGCATTAGGAAACATACTTGATAGCGCTTTATATGGTTTAATATTCACAGAAAGTCCTCACGACATGCATTTAATTTCGCAACTTGTTCCTTGGGGCGACGGATATACTCCTTTTTTAACGGGTGATGTTGTGGATATGTTACGGTTTGATTTATTCACAATTGATTTACCGTGGTATGGTAGATTCAATTTCTTTGCTCCCATCTTTAATTTAGCTGATTTCGCAATCAGTTTAGGAGTTGGGCTTATCTTATTTTTATATCGTAAAGACTTCCAACATAATGTGATTGACAAGCCAGAGGGAAAAGCTAAGTCCGAACCTGAAGTTGCTGAAGAGTAAATTGAAAACCGTTGATTACATTATCTAGTAGTCGATTAACCTTAAGAAAATACATCGTTCAATATTTCCAAACTCTTTGGTTGTTCAAAACCAGGCACATGGTATTGGAAATATTTAAGAATTTCAGTAAGCAGGTATGATCGTTTTTGACCACTTAGTTTAATGGATTGAACTTCCTCCCAAGTTTCGAAAAGAAAGCGCTGAAACAGTTGGCTTTCTTGGGTCTTCAAAAAGTGAGGATGAGACGGCTTGTACTTATTAAATTCGCCTTCCCTAATGTCGAATATTGTGTTTTTGTCATTGTTGGGAACAGGGCATATTCCAAGGTGTTTTGTAAGTTGACATATAAAATGCAAGTGAAAGTTGGCAAAGGAACTACTGCACTTGTCCAATACAATAATTTTGGATGTTATGAAGTCGTACAAAAGGGTATTAGGTTCTTCCTCTTGCACACATTTGGAAAGAATTTCTGAAAGTAAAAAGGCCATTGCATTTTTACCAACATCAGTCCTTAAACTCAAGAGTAAATGCAAGTTTTTACTTTCTGTAATTCTAGGTAAACTGGATTTTGAACTGGATTTTGAAACAACTTCAAGCATGGAGAATACCTGGTAATTATTCCTGTCTTTTCGCTTTGACTTTCCGCTTGACCTGCTTAAAAAAAAGGTTTTGATTCCGTCCTGTTTTGACAGCGTTTTAACAATGAGGTTTTTTTCCTTGTAAAGAACTAATCCTAATACGATGACTTCGGCTTTAGAGATCATTGCTTAATTTTTCATATTATCCGTAAATTATTGGGTTTCCATTTCGGACCTTAATAATGACTAGAGCTGCAGTTTCGTTAAACCAAGTTTTGCTGGTTTTATATAAAAAGTAAATACTTGCAATACCAGCAAGAGTAAATGGTAATTTGACTACCCATGTGGCAGCTCCAAAAAGTTTAACCCAATAATAAATGAAGATTTGGACACCAGCTGGATGGGTGTCTCCTGTTTTTACACCGTAATAAACTAAGTCAGAAAAGTTGTCATAGTTTGTTTTGAACAGGGCACTGAATTCATCGTGCGTGAATGGTATGTTGCTGTAATCGTAAAATCGTAAAATAGTAGCTGTACAAATAATCAATACAAAAAGCAGCCTGTAACCAAAGGAAGCTGAATCATTTCCCTTCATTGAAACTAATTAAGGAATAGGATTTTTGTTATTTCCGTTTCAGTCCCATCTGAATTGCTGATAAAGACAATGTAAACTCCTGATTGGGCTTTTTTACCATTTAAACTTTTTCCATCCCAAGTAGCAGTAGTGCCATTAGCAATGGTTTCATAAATCAAATGTCCAGCGATGTCTGTAATTTTTATCTCAGCATTGTCTACTACACCTCTAATACCTATTGTGCCAGTAAATCCTGGAGGAACAGGGTTTGGAAAAGCGTAAGTTGGTCCGTCATAATCGCTTCCACTAGTGGCTGATCCCATAAAGGACACTAACCCTTTGTCAGTTGAAATATATACTTCGCCTGTCTTTTCATTTATCTCAATATCCAATACTACATCACTTATTATTGGGCTGTTCAAAGTGGTAAAGTGAAATATTTCGGTTTGCATGTCAGCGCTCATCAAGTATAAACCTGCACCATCTGTCCCGATCCATTTTCGATCCCCTCCGTCTATTTTAATTTTATTAATGACGGCGTCACTTAATAAATAATTTGCATTTCCGTCTACTTCGATGATCACTCTTTCAGCAGTCACTCCAGCCGACTCAAAAATATTTTCAGGATTGTTAATTACTGATAAGCCAGCTGATGAACCTATCCATATTTTACCATCAGCATCCTCCGCTACACTGTATACTTCATTGCTAGGAAGGTTTCCTCCTGTTTCTGAAACGGTTAACAAAGTAAAAGAATCATCACTTTCGTCAGCTAAAGTACCATTTTCGTTGAATACGATTACTCCTTTCAAAAAGGCGTTTAGCCATTTATTTCCATTTTTATCCACCATAATTCCAGACAATAAGGAAGTGCTTGTAAGGACGTTATTTAAATTATACTGATACCAATTACCATTTAAATCATACATTTTTAATGGATGACTTACGCTTTCACCAGTTAATCCACCATTGGCAATCCACAGTTGGTTGTTCTTGTCAAAAATTAGTTCGCCAACAGCTCTGAACGGAAACGGCTCAATTGATTGTATAGTACTGTTGGTTTCGTTGAATATGTTTACCCGCTCTCCATCTTTAAATTCAAGGACTCCTCCTCCATAGCTTGCTGCAAAAACGTGATTTGGGTCATCAGGATGAATTGCAATTGCATGAACGGCCCTAAGAGAGTCAAAAATAGTTCCTCCAAAGTAACTGTCCCATTCTTCTTCAAAAAAGTGGGCAATTCCATTAGTTGACCACGAAAATTTCATATTTTGAGCGAGAGCTCCTGTGGTAACCCATAAATGTCCACTGCTGTACTTCACGCGCCAACTGTCCGAAAAAAATGGTCCCGAAGGAATTATTATATCAGTGTTAGTTCCTCCATACTGATGCACAAGAGCATTGGCTCTGTCAGCTATCCAGTATTCGTCTCCGTCCTTTATGGCTTCTCTTGGTTGAGGCTTAGATCCAGGATTGTACTCATAAATACGATGAGTTTCGTTAAAGTTTTCGTCTAATACTCTGATGTCTCCACTTGAGCAAGCAAAAATTTCCTGTCCAAACACATTAAGGTCATGGATGTTCTCATTATTGTAATTCGTACCAAATGATACTTTTTGCCAGCTGCCATTTTCGAAAGCAAAAATGGTGTCTTTTTGCCATTCATTTTCTAGTTGAAAATTACACACCAGTTTGTCATTCAAAGACACGATAGTGTTGTAATTACCGGATGGGATTCCAGTCATTTTTACCCAGTTTTGAAAGTCTATCAAATTGTCATTTAAACTACCATAATAAATACCATCAGTACAACCAGCGTATATTGTGTCATTTTTGATACAAGTTTCGTTCACTTGTAAATAGGTGCCACCAGCACCCAAATTAAATGTTTCGCTAATTTCTTTTTTTACAAGATCTAGTGCGATGATTCCAAAACCGGTGCTGAGATATGCAAAATCATCATTAATTAAAATTTCATTGACACTTTTGCTCGCCTGGATGAAACTTCGTTTAATGTCAGGTACATTTATAATTTTATTATTAGCTATTAAATCAATGTTTCCGTTACTGTATCCAATGATAAGGGTCTCATGTTTTTCGCTGTATTTAACTACTTCAATTTCAAGATCGGAAAGCCCTTGGATTTTGGATACTTTTTGGATGGAATTGTCTTGCGTGTCATAATAAAATAATGATGGAGTAGTGGAGCAATAAATTCGGGTACCTGCTTTGCATAAAGCAACACCTTTTGAATAGGAAAAATGCTCTCTCCATTCCCCAATTCCTACTTGTGCTTGTGAAATGAATCCGCTTAAAATAACAGCTAAAAGAGTGAAGGTTTTCATCGGTGAAATTATTAGTGAAAATTAAACTAAAATTTTCGATATATATTATACAAACCCCCCAATTTATCTACTGATTTATAGTTCGTCGACAATTACCTTGTAAGTAGGGTCGTCAATTACATTAACCTCTATTAGTTTATCTGCATTTTTAAGGAGTAGCAAACAATCAGGGCTGAGGTGTTTTAATTGTACCTTCTTGCCTAATTTTAAGTATCGTTCGGTGATTTTATTAAGCGCTTCAATTGCTGACATATCTGAAACTCGTGATTCCTTAAAGTCAATTATAATTTCTTTAGGATCATTGACAATGTCAAATTTTTCAGTGAAGGCGCTTACCGAACCAAAAAATAATGGGCCGTACATTTCATAGTGTTTCACACCATTTTCATCGATTCTTTTTCTTGCTCGAATCCTTTTCGCATTGTCCCAAGCAAAAACTAAGGCTGCAATGATTACCCCGATACCAACAGCTAAGGCGATGTTGTGAACTATTGCTGTAACTAAAGTTACCACAATCATGACAAAAATGTCCGATTTAGGCATCTTGTTTAGCGTTTTTAAACTGGCCCATTCAAAGGTTCCAACTGCTATCATTATCATCACTCCAGTTAAAGCTGCCATTGGTATTTTTTCAATAATATTTGATCCATATAAAATGAATATTAGTAACATCAGCGATGCGAAGATTCCTGATAGTCGAGTCCTAGCTCCAGACGAAATGTTTACTAAGCTTTGACCAATTGTAACACAGCCTCCCATTCCTCCGAATAATCCAGAAAGTATGTTTCCTGCTCCTTGAGCAATCGTTTCTCGGTTACTGTTACCTCTTGTTTCGGTAAGCTCGTCGATTATATTTAAAGTCAAAAGGCTTTCGATTAAACCGACACCAGCCATAATAGCTGCGTATGGGAATATTAGTTTTAAGGTTTCAAAAGTAAAAGGGATGCTTGGAATATTGAATTTAGGAAGTTCTCCAGCGATAGACGCTACGTCGCCAATTGTTTTGGTTTCTAAACCAGGAAATACTGTAACGACTCCAAACACTACCAGTATAGCTACTAGTGCTGCAGGAACAGCTTTTGTGATTTTAGGTAATCCCCAAATTATCAGTACTGTTAAGGATACCAAGCCAAGCATAATGTGCAAGCTGCTCCCCGTTAACCAATTCCCTGCTGCATCTTCAAACTGAGGTCTTTGTGACCTGAAAATTATGACTGCTAAACCATTAACAAATCCGAAAATTACTGGCATAGGAACAAGTCGAATAAATTTCCCCAGTTTTAATAATCCAGCGCCTGTTTGTAGTATCCCTGCTAAAATTACAGTAGCGAGAATGTATTCAATTCCGTGAGATTTCGCTAGAACAACCAATACTATTGCGACCGCTCCTGTAGCTCCTGAAATCATTCCAGGACGCCCTCCAAAAACTGAAGTAACTAATCCCATTATGAAACCAGCATA
>JBLIBC010000100.1:0-9068 GCA_047632015.1 Glaciecola sp. | reverse complement strand
TACCACCTCTTTAGGAATCGAAACAGATTCTCTTTTAGGAACTTGCACGCTAATTTTTGCGGACTTTTCTTTTAAGCTTTTGTCCGATTGAAATTCTTCCACAAGCATCTCCATCATCTCTGGAACCAACTTGGTATTAGGCTTTGATTCTACTTCAAATCCTTTTTCAGATAAAAAATCAACAATCGTACTTAAGCCCAAGTTAAAATCCCGGGCAACCTTACTTAATCTTTGAGCTTTTGTAGACATAAAAACTTCTCCTTTTTGTAAACTTTAAATATATTCTAACTAAAAAAACAATTAACCTGTTTTAATCTTCAAATTCTGAATTCAACACCCCTACTACAGAGGCAATCGTTTCTTCTTCTAAATCTGTTCTTTTAACAAGTTCTTCAGGTGTTAATTGTAACACACTTTTTGCAGTATCACAGCCAATTGCTTTCAATGCTGCAATTACCCATGCATCGATCTCATCTGAAAATTCATCCAATTTCACATCATCAATTTCATCAGCAGTATCTCTGTACACATCAATTTCGTACCCCGTTAACCTTCCAGCCAACTTGATATTAAAACCTCCTTTACCAATAGCCAAAGAAATTTGATCTGGCTTTAAGTATACTTGCGCTTTTCCTTCTTCCTCGTTCAGTGTTACTGAAGTAATTTTCGCTGGACTTAAAGCCCTTGAAATATATAAACTCTCGTTTTCAGAATAATTGATCACATCAATGTTTTCATTTCCTAACTCACGCACAATTCCGTGAATCCTTGAACCCTTCATTCCTACACAAGCTCCAACTGGATCGATCCTCTCATCATACGACTCTACAGATACTTTTGCCCTTTCACCTGGAACTCTAACAATGTTCTTAATAGTAATCAAACCATCATATACCTCCGGAACTTCTGCTTCGAACAATCTTTCCAAATACACAGGAGAAGTTCTTGACAAAATAATTTGAGGATTGTTGTTTCTCATTTCAACTTTTAAAACAACAGCTCTAATGGAATCTCCCTTTTTAAAGTAATCCGACGGGATTTGCTCCAACTTAGGCAACAATAATTCGTTGTCATCGTCATCCAATATTAAAATTTCTTTTTTCCAAATTTGGTAAACCTCACCTGTTATGATGTCACCCACTTTGTCTTTGTATTTTTTGTACAATTCATCTTTCTCTAAATCAAGTACTCTTGATATTAAGTTTTGACGAACTGACAACACTGCTCTTCTACCAAAATCAAGTAGTTTCACCTCTTCAGACACTTCCTCACCCACTTCAAAATCAGGCTCTATCTTAACAGCATCACTGTATGCAATATCAGTGTTTTCAGACTCCACTTCCCCGTCTTCCACAATCATTCTGTTTCTCCAAACCTCTAAATCACCTTTATCAATGTTAATAATGATGTCAAAGTTTCCATCATCACCATACTTTTTAATGATCATGCTTCTAAAAACATCTTCAAGAACCCTCATCATGGTTTCTCTGTCTATGTTTTTAAACTCCTTAAATTCTTGAAACGATTCAATTAATCCAGCTGTCTCCATCTTTTATAAATTATTTAAACGAAATAACAATTTTTGTTGTTTTAATATTTGATTCTTTATGCTCACCATTAAAAAATAATTCCCTTACAATAGGCACTATTACTCTTTTTCTTCTTCCTTCTAATCTCTGTTTTTCTTCATACTTCAACACGATTCCTTCCTCACTGATTTCAGACAAAACACCTTCCACCTTTTTTCCTTCTTCAGTAATCACTTTCACTTCCTTTCCTATGGCCTTTTTATACTGCTCTGCTACCATGAAAGGTGCCTCTAAGCCTGCAGAAGAAACTTCTATTTCAAAATCCTCCTCTTCCTTATCCAACTCGCCCTCCACGTACTTACTTACCTTGATACAATCTTCAATTCCAATTCCGGAATAAGCATCAATCAACACCACTATCTTATTGTTACTATGTACTTTCACATCGACAATAAAAGTATCACCCTCTGCAATTTTTTCCTCAACTAAGCCTCGTACTTTTTCTTCTGAAATCATTTCACAAAAAATAAAAAAGGGAGCTTATTGCTCCCTCAACTACCAATATCTGTGTGCGAAGATAATACAATAATGGACTCAAACCAAATCCTAGCTTACTCTTCTTTAGATAATTTTAATTTAACCGAAACCGATTCAATTTTATCAACCAAACGCTTTAAAACATCAAAATAAAGCATAACAAATAACGAAACTGTAAACAGTAACAGTACATAAATGTTTATCCAAAATGTGTCTACTTTTTGACCAAACAAAATTTTGTTTGGTGCGAAGAAATGAGCTCTCAACCCCTGCCCTTCCTTATAAATAGGATCAGTCTTTTGAACCAACTGCCCTTCATACTCAATGATTTTATCCACCGAAGAACTATTCAAGACTAATTTTGCTAAACTTTCATTGTGGAAATTATTTCTTATCTCAATAAACTGGTTCGAAAGACTGTCTCTATTTTGCATAGCCACCACCATTGAGTTCTTGACCTCACTGTTTTCATTGTATTGGTTGTTGTAATATCTTTTTAAAGCGTCCAAATAGTTGTCAAGTGGTTCAATAAATGATTCATTGTAAACACTAGAAGCTTCAATATCAAACCCTAACTTAATGGAAGGCACCAGTTTCAACTCCTTACTAATTTCCGTTTTAACTACACTCCACGAATTTTTTACAACCTCTTGTTTAAGATCATTATGCTGATGAATCTTGCAGGCTTCGGTCCTTTTCTTTACTTCTGACACCCATAGATTTCGTTTAAATTTTGCTTGACTCATCATCTGCTTACAAGCATAAAATTCCTTTTCAAAAATATTTTCTTTGTATTGATTAACAGCTAAGGCTTCAAAAGCCCATCTTGAAGCCATTAATTCACCTGTTACTGGCACCACAATTTGAGAAGCCAAACTAGGATTCAATTTATCAAACTTCACTATAACCCCACTGAGTAGTAATTGTGGGATTAATAATATTGGAATTAATATATAAATTGTGACCACTGAATTAAACGTGGATGATATGTTAAGCCCTAACATGTTCGCAAAACAGCTGGTTACAAATAACACCAACCAGTAATCAAAAAACATCCCATCAATACCAAGTATCATGTTACCCACAAACACATAACACAAAGTTTGAAGAGCGGAAATAATGAACATAATACTCACCTTTGCACACAAATAACTGAACCTAGATAAGTTTAAAAAAGACTCCCGCTTTAATATTTTCCTGTCCCTTATAATTTCTTCTGCACTTACTGTCAACCCCATAAAAAGAGCCACCACTACACTCATAAATAGATAAGCCGTAATGTTTTCATTGTACCTGAACACGTACTCATCTATATTCAACCCATTTTCAGCACTAAAGTACTTCACCAAATAAGCTAAGATGAAGGCTAAAAAAGGACCTTCTAAAAAGTTAATTAATAAGTACTGTGTATTGGATATTTTGGACAAAACATCTCTGGCAAAAAACACTTTGAATTGACTTAATTTTCGCGGGATTTTATACACCCCTTTTGGAATTTCTGTGTTTTTAACATTCTTATTAGGCTCAGAAAACTCTTCGTAATAATGTTTGCTCCAAACTTTAGGTGAAAATTTTCTGGCACGAGTTGTATTCCCGTACTCATCTACCACCTTTGTTTCGATGATATTAAACACCTGTTCAGGGTTTACGTTACCACAATGAAAACATTCACTTTCATCAGCGTTAACGTGTTTCATTGCCTTTTTAAAGTAAAGTACTGAATCAACAGGGTTCCCGTAATAAATTATATAACCTCCTGTATCCAAAACCAATAAATTGTCAAACATTTTAAAAATATCCGACGATGGTTGATGAATAACCACAAACACCAACTTTCCACTTAAAGCCATTTCTTTAAGTAAATCCATGATGTTTTCAGAATCTCTTGATGATAACCCAGACGTTGGTTCATCTACAAATAATACTTGCGGTTCTCTAATTAACTCCAGCCCAATATTCAGTCGCTTCCGTTGACCTCCACTTATCTTTTTGTTCAGCGGGCTACCCACCTTCAACCTCCTTATTTCGTATAAACCAAGAGCTTTTAGTAATTCTACTACTTTCTTAACAACATCTTTTATTGGATAGGTATCAAAACAAAGTTTCGCATTAAAAAATAAATTCTGAAATACGGTTAAGTCCTCCATTAATAAATCATCCTGAGACACATGACCAATTACACCTTCAAGCGCTTCAGGATCCTCATGGATGTCAATTCCATTAATTTTAACAGAACCACTTGTAGGTTTTAACCCACCATTTAACAATGATAAAAAAGTTGATTTTCCAGCTCCTGAAGCTCCCATAATCCCAACAAATCCGCCGGATTTTTCAACTAAATCTAAATCATGAATCCCTGTATTTCCAGCAGGAAAATTATAATGTAATTTATCTACTACAAATGAAATTTCTTTTTTCGTTTCAAACCCTCTAAAAAAAGCTGAAATGTCACTAAAATAAATAGGTTTCATTTTAGCATTCCTGAACGAACTCCCATGCGCAAGCAAATACGCTTGCCCAATTTCCATGGTTTGCCCATTAATAAATACACTTTCATCACCATCATACTTGGCAATGTACACCCCCATACTTTCCACCTTTAGCACTTTAATGTAGCCGTCCAGTGCTTTATTTAAAAGATTTTTAGCCCCTTCTGGTAATGCTTGAGGAGCTTTGGAAATGATTAAAAAGTTTAACCTGTCTGGAATATCGTTGCCTTTTGACAAAACAAACTCCATGGAATCTTTTAATTCTTCATCAGAAATATTAAAAGTAGAAGCAACCGTTTTTACAAATTCTATTTCTTGATCAGAATACTCTTCAGCAAAAACAAACTCAAGCAACCGAAGCAACACAATAAACTTTTCTTTCTGGCCAAGCTCTTCATTAATCTGAGAGCAAATTCTTAATACTTTGACTGAATTTACAGAAGTCCGCTTCCTTTCTTTCCCCTCTTTTCTTTTTGAAATTTTTTGGTGTTTTTCAAGGTAATCCTCAAATATCTTTAAGTAATCCTCAACTAGTTCAGCGTTCAATTGCTGATTCAAAAATGCCTTAACAACAGAGCGCCCATCACTACCAATGTTGTCCACCTTTGCAATAAGTGCAAACAACTGAATTAAGGCTTTTAGAATTCTTTCGCTCATTTATCTTATGCGCCAAATGTAGCGCTTTAACTATTTTAAACAACAACAAATCGCATCATGATACGATGAAATTGCAAAAAGGTTACGTTTTACCTATTAAAAGTTACAATTACACGGTGGGCTAAAATACACTTTGGCTTTTAACACGATATCCAACACGTCCGACTGTTGTCTTTTATTTAATGAAATACCTCTTAAATCGACAAATTTTAAGTGTTCTAATCTGGATATTTCTTCTGGAAGCAATGCTACATTTGTCCTGTATAAATCCAAGGTTTTCAGTTTCGTTAAATTAGCTATTTCAGGAGCCACGTAAGCCATTTCATTGTCACTCAATACCAAAATCTCAAGATTGCTCAGTTGATATAATTCAGGCGGAATTGATGATATGTTGTTTTTTGACAACTTAAGTACTTTTAAGTGTGTGAAATCCTTTATTCTCATAGGAATTGAATCCAATTTGTTTTTACTTAAATCTAAAAATTCAATATTTTTGAATGCCCAAATTTCGTCTGGAAAACTATTGTATTTTTTCTTTTTTAAAACCAATTGAATAACAGAATCAGGACTTTGAGATGCAATTACAAGATCAGTATAAACAGGAATTGCATCATTCAGGTATTTTTCTTTTCCCATGGTGGGGAAAAACGATACAATCATCATGAAAACTAACAACAACCTCATCCCAATACTTTTATACAATTTACTTTATCTTTTTCAAGTTGAGCAATTAAATCACTAGAACTTTCAAAGGGTTTCTCCTCTCGAATTCTATCAACAAAAATAACCTTGATGCGTTCATCATAAATATCCTTGCTGAAATCAAATAAATTAACCTCAATACTCACTTCGTTTTCATTGGTAAACGTAGGACGGACACCAATGTTTAACATCCCCTGATATTGCACACCGCCAACCTCCGCTTTTACAACATAAACTCCTTTCAACGGAATCAACTTGTATGATTTATCTACTTTTATATTAGCAGTAGGAAAGCCTATTTTTGATCCAATTCGCTTCCCTTTAACCACTTTTCCACTTAAAAAATATTTGTAACCTAATAATTTCTCAGCTTCTTTAACCTTTCCATCAACCAATGCTTTCCTTATTTTTGTAGAACTGATATTAACATCCTCGACGTCTTGCACAGGTATTTCTTCCACCTCAAAACCGTACAAAGGTCCATATTCCATTAAATGCTTAAATGACCCTTCTCTGTTTCTACCAAAATGATGATCGTATCCAATGATCAATCTTTTAGTAGCTAATTTATTTACTAACACTTCCCTAACAAAACTCAAGGAAGTCAACCGTGAAAACTCTTTAGTAAATGGAATAATAACCAAATTATCAACCCCTGTTTTTGAAAGTAATTCTACTTTTTCCTGAAGTTCATTAAGTAATTTCAAATCAGAATTTTGCTGCAATACAATCCTTGGATGGGGATAAAATGTAAGTATAGTCGATTCTCCTTTCATTTTTTTGGCCGACGAAATTAAAGATTCAATCACATGTTGATGCCCTAAATGCACACCATCAAAGGTGCCCGTGGTAACCACATTGTTGTCGCTAATATTTAAATCTTCAAAATTTCGAAAAACCTTCACTTTATTACCTTAAAAATACCTCCTAAAACCTAATACAGTAAGTCAACACAACTCACTTCAGGTTTTCTAAAATTCTGGTTCAAAAGTAATAAAAAATTTAATTGATATTACTTGCTTGGTTAGATATAAATAAACTAAATTTGCACCCAAATTAAATTAATTAAGTCAATCAAAAAGTTTAATAATATGGCTGCAGTATCAGGAAAAATTGCACAGATAATCGGACCAGTAATCGATGTATCATTTGATCAAGAAGGTGGCGAATTACCACAAATTTATGACGCATTAGAGGTTATAAACGGAAAAGGTCAAACTATAGTTTTGGAAACTCAAAAGCACGTAGGTGAAAGCACAGTGAGAGCTGTAGCAATGGATTCTACTGATGGATTGTTCAGAGGTATGGACGTTAAATCTACAGGAAAAGCTATAACGATGCCTGTTGGAAACCAAATAAAAGGACGTCTTTTTAACGTAATTGGTGAAGCAATTGATGGAATTGATGATTTAGGAGTTAATGGAAAAGGGAAAGAAGGAGGATACGTAATCCACCGTCAGCCACCAGCATTTGATGAACTTTCAGTGAGTACTGAAATACTATATACAGGAATTAAAGTAATTGATTTAATTGAACCTTATCCAAAAGGTGGTAAAATTGGTTTATTTGGTGGAGCCGGTGTAGGTAAAACTGTATTGATCATGGAATTAATTAACAACATTGCAAAAGGTCACGCAGGTCTTTCTGTTTTTGCAGGAGTTGGTGAAAGAACAAGAGAAGGGAATGATTTGTTGAGAGAGATGATTGAGTCTGGCGTAATTAAATACGGTGAAGAGTTTGTAAAAGACATGGAAGAAGGAGGATGGGATTTATCTAAAGTTGATAAAACTGAATTGATAAAATCACAAGCTACATTGGTATTCGGTCAAATGAACGAACCTCCTGGAGCAAGAGCAAGAGTAGCCCTTTCAGGATTGACATTAGCAGAATATTTTAGAGATGGCGGTGAGGAAGGAAAAGGTAAAGATGTATTGTTCTTTATTGACAACATCTTTAGGTTTACACAAGCTGGTTCTGAGGTATCTGCACTTTTAGGAAGGATGCCATCAGCAGTAGGTTACCAACCAACATTGGCAACTGAAATGGGATTAATGCAAGAAAGGATTACATCCACTAAGCATGGTTCTATTACATCTGTACAGGCAGTTTACGTACCGGCGGATGATTTAACCGATCCAGCACCAGCAACAACATTTGCTCACCTTGATGCTACTACAGTATTAAGTAGAAAAATTGCTGAACTAGGTATTTATCCAGCAGTTGATCCACTGGATTCTACTTCAAGAATTTTAACTGAAGAAATCGTTGGTGAAGAGCATTACAAATGCGCACAAGACGTAAAAGAAATTTTACAACGATATAAAGAACTTCAAGATATCATCGCCATTTTAGGTATGGATGAATTGTCTGAAGAAGACAAAACGGTTGTTCACAGAGCAAGAAGAGTTCAACGTTTCTTATCTCAACCTTTCTTTGTTGCGACCCAGTTTACAGGTCTTCAAGGAGTTTTAGTTGATATGAACGACACGATAAAAGGATTTAAAATGATCCTTAATGGTGACGTAGATGAATATCCTGAAGCTGCTTTCAACTTGGTTGGAACAATTGAAGAAGCGATTGAAAAAGGACAAAAAATGATGAGCAGAAACAATTAATCCCAAAAAGTGATTATAGGATATTTAATTTGCTAATTCAGTATAACTATGTTTTTAGAAGTAATTACCCCAGAAGAAAAAGTGTTTGAAGGAGATATCCTTTCAGTGCAGTTACCAGGAACTGAAGGATCATTCCAAATATTAAACAATCACTCACCGATTGTGTCTACACTTAAAAAAGGGAATTTAGTTTTGGTTGACAGTAACAACGAATCCAAAGAAATTGAAGTAAATGGAGGAGTAGTTGAAGTAAATTCAAATCACATCATTGTACTAGCAGAATAAAATTTACAAAAACTAATAAAAAAAAGGCAGAACGTTTGTTCTGCCTTTTTTTTTGTAAATATAGATACCATTCTATTCCTTTTTAAGGATCAAACTAATTGTGCAAAACCACCGCTACCGGCAGCTAATTCAAACTACTTAACACCTTGAATTATTTATTAAAATGGCTTATACGCGAGTTTTTTTAAGTGTACGTAACTTACAATATGAGCTTTGAATTATGTACACCAACACTTGTATCCCTAATAACTACT
>JBLIBC010000099.1:0-9133 GCA_047632015.1 Glaciecola sp. | reverse complement strand
ACTCTTTCAATTGAGTGTACACATATGGTAATGATTCAGGTTGAACAAACCGCAGCATTAATCCTTGGTTAATACTTATTCTTATATCGTCCGCAGCATAACCTTTTACTAAAGCAGCTAATTTCCTTGCTTCTGGAGTATAAAAATCACCATTTGTCAACCTAATGAAAACAGAAACAAAATCATTTTGTTTTTGTTCTTTTACATTCGCTTTTTTCCATGTAGCATAAGCTTCAGCGTCTACAATTTTTACAGCAGGAGCAACTTTATAATTAGCGTTTGGAACACTATATTCAACCGTATCATCAATTGCAAAAGTTTGATTACTTAAGGAATCTGAAACTATTTGAGTTTCTTTCATGAATTCCTCCAATCCTATGTCGTTCAATAAATATTTTAAACGTGCTTTTAATCTTTTAGACCTTTCTCCATATCTATCAAACACCCTCAAGGTAGCTTCAATAAAAGGAATTACTTTGTCAGCAGCAATGAATTCAAATGCTTCAAGAGCTAACATTGGTTGAGCTCCTAACCCTCCGCCCAACATCATCTTGAATCCTTTAACGCCATCTTTAACCTTAGCAACTAATCCAATATCATGCATAAAAGCATAAGCATTATCACTTTCACTTCCTGAAAGAGAGATTTTGAATTTCCGTCCCATCTCTTGACAAACCGGGTTTCTTAAAAAGAATTTAAATATTGCATCAGCGTAAGGGCTTACATCAAACACCTCGTCTGTTGCAACTCCGGCATCAATTGATGCTGTGACGTTCCTAACACAATTTCCACAAGCTTCTCTTAACGTAACGTCTGATTTTTCTAAATCGCTCCACAATTCTGGAGTTCTATCCAAACTCACATAATGAATTTGAATATCTTGTCTTGTGGTAGTATGTAATCTTCCAATAGAGTACTCATCACTTACATCAGAAATTTTAAGCAATTGTTCTGAGGTCATTTTACCAAAAGGAATTTTAATCCTTATCATTTGCACACCAGGTTGTCTTTGCCCATAAATGCCTCTAGCAAGTCTTAAACTCCTAAATTTTTCTTCATCTATTTGACCCAATTTTGATTGTGCAATCTTTTTTTCTAAATCTATGATGTCTTGTGCAACAATTGGATTTTCTATTTCTGACCTAAAACTTTGCATATTAATGTGGTTTATTTACGTTAAAATCTCTCCTCGCTTCAACATTCAATCCCTTACCATAAGTGATTATTCATAAAAGAAGGGTTGTAAAAATAAGCAACAAATAAGACATATTAAAATATTGCACTAGAAAAGTAACAAATGTCACATAAAGGAATTTTATATCATTTTTATTTCAAAATGTTTGATGTTTAAATAAAAGAGTGTAAATTTGTGCTCCCAAAAAATTGGGATTGACATTTTGGCCCGTTCGTCTAGGGGTTAGGACGCCAGGTTTTCATCCTGGTAACAGGGGTTCGATTCCCCTACGGGCTACGATTTACAAAGGGAGAGATCCCTTTAAATGAAATAAATATTATGGCAAATCACAAATCTGCAAAGAAAAGGATCAGACAAACTGAGACTAAAAGAGTACACAATAAGTACTTTGCAAAGACAACTAGGAACGCAATCAGGATTTTAAACGGTACTGAAGATGCAAAAGAAGCTGCTGAACTACTTCCTAAAATAGAAGGCATGTTGGATAAATTATCCAAGAAAAACATTATTCATAAGAATAAGGCTGCTAATTTAAAAAGCAAAGCTGCTAAAAAAGTTGCTTCCTTAGCTTAAACTAAAACTAACGATATTTAAAGCTGTCTTGAAAAAGATGGCTTTTTTCGTTTATATACATCACACTACATGATTTACACTTTACCATTTATCGCTGCTCTCATAGGTTGGTTTACCAATTTTATTGCTGTAAAAATGTTATTTCATCCAAAAGAACCTGTCAATCTTTTATTTTTTAAGATCCAAGGCATTTTTCCAAAACGTCAAAAAGTTTTGGCTGAAAAGCTTGGTAAGATGGTCGCAAACGATTTATTTTCGGTCGATGATTTATTAGATCAAATAAAATCAACTGATAACTCGCAAGTGATGAGTTTGGTCGAGTCCAAAATTGACGACTTCATCAATAAAAAATTATCGACGAGCATGCCAATGTTAGCTATGTTTCTTAATGATGATTTAAAAAATAAAATCAAAGATGCTTTGCTTGAAGAAATTTCGCAAATTCTCCCTGAAATAATCGAAAGTTACGGAGCACAATTAAAACAGTCCGTGGATATTGAAAGCGTTGTAACAGAAAAGGTTCTTCAGTTTTCCACCGACAAATTAGAGGAAATTTTATACAGCATCATGAAAAAGGAATTCAGATTCATTGAAATCCTTGGAGCCATACTTGGGTTTCTAATTGGTCTAATTCAAGTAGCCTTGATAAGTTTTCAATAAAAAACTACGGAAATATCAAATACATCACTATTTTTAAACAAATTTATAATTAATGGATTTATCAGGAATATTTACAATAGGTGGAAAACCAGGACTAAACAAGTTAGTTGCTCAGTCTAAAAATGGAGTAATTGTGGAATCGTTGGTTAACAGCAAGAGATTCAACGCTTCTTCAACAAGTAAAATCTCTTCGTTGGAAGACATCAGTATTTTTTGTTTGGAAGGCGACAAACCTCTCAAGGAAGTTTTAATTGAGATTGGTACGGCTAGTAGTTTTGCTAAAATTGATGTCCCAGCTGATGGAGCGTTAAAAGATGCATTAAAAAAATACCTGCCAACTTTTGACGAAGAAAGAGTTTACATTTCCGACATTAAAAAACTATTCAAATGGTACAATTTATTAGTAGCTAAAAAAATATTGACTGCCGATTCCAAACTAGAGGACGACAACAAAGACTCTGACAAGGACTCTGACAAAGATTCAGATACAAAAAAAGCGACTAAAAAGAAGGTTGCAGCAAAAGCTCCAATCAAAAAGGCTCCAAATGTTAAGACAGCATCAAGGAAAGGCGCTTCAGTTAAAAGCAGTTCAGCTAAGAAAAACGGATAAGATTAAAACAGGAATAAATAGACATAAAAAAAGCCGAGACAATGTCTCGGCTTTTTTTATGTGATATAACCTTCGTCTATCTTAAGGTCTTTACTTTCTGCAGCTCCTACTGCCAAAACATCACAGCGCTCGTTATATAGATTACCTGCATGACCCTTTACCCATATAAACTTTACACGGTGCTTGGGATAGATAAGAAGGAATCGCTTCCATAAATCCACGTTTTTTTTTCCTTTAAAATTCGACTTCACCCAATTAAAGACCCACCTTTTTTCTACAGAATCAACTACGTACTTAGAATCTGAATATACCGTCACTTCAGTTCCTGGGTTTTTTAATACTTCCAAAGCCGCAATCACAGCCAACAGTTCCATTCTGTTGTTAGTCGTATTAATAAAACCTTCAGAAAGTTCCTTTTTGTATTTTCCAGCTAGTAGAACAGCTCCATACCCACCATTTCCAGGATTACCTTTGGCCGAACCATCAGTATATATAATCACTTTACTCATTAATCAATAATTTTTTGATCACCTCAGGAAAATATTTGTGCTCCAACTTTAAAACTTCCGCAGCAATTTCATTTGCGTCCATCCCTTTAACAGAACAATTAGCCTGAAAAAGCACATCTCCTTTGTCATATTCCTCATTAATGTAGTGAATTGTAATTCCACTTTCGTTTTCATTAGCTTTTTGGACAGCTTTATGAACATTCATTCCGTGCATACCTTTCCCTCCATATTTAGGAAGTAAAGCGGGGTGAATATTAATAATTCTATCAGGAAACGCTTTTAATAATGACATAGGTACTAACCATAAAAACCCAGCTAATACAATCAAATCAGTACCTCTATCAAGTAATATTTTACTCAATTCATCGGTTGATTTAAATCCTTCTTTTGTTACAACTATCTCACTGCAACCCCACTCCTTAGAGCGTTCTAACACTTTCGCTTCAGGACTATTACAAACTACAGAGTCTATTTCAACTTGACCTCCACCCTTAAAATAATCGTAAATTTTTTGAGCGTTCGATCCTCCTCCTGAAGCAAAAATTGAAATTTTTTTCATTTGTTTAGCACTAGTTAAAAAACGCAGTAAATATAGTCATTCCAAGCCAAGTCCGAATTACTTTCCACACATTGTTAATATCTAATCGTTTCTATATTGAAATTAAATTTGTCTTGTTTTGAATAAATGTTTTCCTTTGTCCTACTAACTAAAAAATTATAGAAAATGGCGGATATCGCATCAAGAGTAAAAGCAATTGTCGTTGATAAACTAGGAGTTGACGAAAGTGAAGTAACAGCTGAGGCAAGTTTCACAAACGATTTAGGAGCTGATTCTTTAGACACAGTGGAGCTTATCATGGAATTTGAAAAGGAATTTAACATTGCTATTCCAGATGACCAAGCTGAAAAAATTGCTACCGTAGGTGAAGCAATTTCGTATATCGAAAGCAACGAAAACTAATATTTAAAGTTTTTTCATGGAGTTAAAAAGAGTTGTTATAACAGGCATGGGTGCCTTGACTCCTCTTGGAAACAACCTTGAAGATTACTGGAAAGGATTACAGGAAGGAATAAGTGGTGCAGCACGTATCACTTATTTTGACCCTGAACTTCATAAAACGCAATTTGCTTGCGAGCTGAAAAACTTCAATGTGAGTGATCACATGGACAGGAAGGAAGCTAGAAGAATGGACAGATTCAGTCAATACGCAATTGTTGCGAGTGACGAGGCCATAGCCGATGCAGGAATTGAAGAGGGAAATTTTAACCCTGATAGGGTTGGTGTTATTTGGGGATCCGGTATTGGAGGCCTTGAAACATTTCAAGAAGAATCAAGAGGGTTAGTTGCTGCAAACGCAAACAACACTCCCCCACGATTTAATCCATTCTTTATCCCTAAAATGATTGTTGATATTGCCTGTGGTAATATTTCAATTAAACACGGATTTAGAGGACCAAACTACGCAACAGTTTCTGCTTGCGCATCTTCAAGTCACGCATTAATTGATGCATTTACTCACATTAGAATGGGTAAAGCTGATATCATTGTAAGTGGCGGATCTGAAGCTGCTGTTAACGAAACAGGCATAGGAGGTTTTAATGCATGTCAAGCACTTTCCAAAAGGAATGATTCTGCCGAAACTGCTTCACGTCCTTTTGACGCTGAAAGAGACGGCTTTGTTTTGGGAGAAGGAGCTGGCGCGTTAATTCTTGAAGAATACGAACACGCTATTAAAAGAGGTGTAAAAATTTACGGTGAGATTGTAGGTGGCGGGATGACTGCTGATGCACATCACATGACTGCCCCACATCCTGAAGGACTTGGAGCAACTAACGTAATGATTAACGCTTTGGATGACGCAGGTTTAACCATTGACGACATTGATTACATAAACGTACACGGAACATCCACTCCATTAGGAGATGTAGCTGAATTAAAAGCCATTCAAAAAGTGTTTGGAGAGAAAGCGTACGATTTGAACATCAGTTCAACTAAATCAATGACTGGTCATTTACTTGGAGCTGCTGGGGCTATTGAAACCATTGCAACTGTTATGGCAGTGAAAGAAGGTTTTATCCCTCCAACAATCAACCACAAAACACCAGACGAAAACATTGACAGCAAACTAAACTTAACCTTGAACAAAGGTCAAAAAAGGGAAGTTCGAGCTGCTTTGACAAACACATTTGGTTTTGGTGGGCACAACGCAAGTATTGTCATCAAAAAATATGAAGGTTAATTTTGAATTGGAAACAACTTCTTAGTTTTTTCCGTCCGAAAGACGACTTTGATAAAAAAATAAAAAGCATTGTTGGGTATTACCCCAACAATGCTTTTTTTTATGAGTTAGCATTTACGCACAAATCTCGTGTGAACTCAAAAAGAAATGATAATAAAGAAAGCAATGAACGACTTGAGTACTTGGGTGATGCTATATTGAGTGCTGTAGTTTCCGATTACTTATACGAAAATTACAGGGAAATGAGTGAAGGAGAACTTAGTAAATTGAGGTCCAAAATAGTAAGCCGAAAAAGCTTGAACAGTTTGGGAGCAGCTATGGAATTACAACGTTTACTGGTAGCAAATGTCAATGCCAGGGCCATGAAAAACTCGGTACTAGGAAACACATTAGAGGCTTTAATAGGCGCTTGTTACATAGATCAAGGATATGAACATTGTAAAACCTTTATTCTTGATGGAATAGTGAACAAACATTTAGACATGGATCAAGTGATTCTCATGGAAGTCAACTATAAATCACGTATTTTAGAATGGGGTCAAAAGCATAAAAAAATAATTAATTTTGAAACTACAAGTGAGTTGGGTGTGGGTCCAAAGAAAAAGTTTTCCATAGCTTTGCAAGTAGATGGCGAAACGAAAGCTGAAGCAACTGACAGCTCTAAAAAAGAAGCAGAACAAAAAGCTTCTAAAGCTTTCAGCGAGCAAATCAATGCATAACATAGTAATTTAAGATGGCAAAATTAACCTTAGAGATTGAATTCGAATTCGATTTTCATTTATTAGGTATATCTTGCCATCTCCCTGACTACCGGCTTGCTTGGATTATCAATAATAAATTAGGGATTGACCTTGAACGAAAAGAAGACTTAGACTTGTTCTTAGGAAGAAAAAAAGAAGAAAACGGGATGTTTAGTTTTTTTCAATACGACAACATCGAAAACTACACCACAATCAACCTCATTGCTAATCGGTCTGAAAAAGGATATTTTTGTGGAGAGTTAAAACAACTTGATTACTTCATTCAATTGTGGCTCCCAGAATCAGACAGAGATGAATTGGCTACAATCAGCAACAAATTAAAAAAATCTCCGCAAGTAAATGCCGTCATTGATATTGAAGTTGAAACATTAAAATCCAAAAACAACTTTATTTTATAGTATAAATTGGAATTACAACATTAAACTGGAGCAACTAGACTGTTAAATACTTTTTGGCATTAAACCACATAATCAGAGGTCAATTGAACAAAAGGATTATATTTGCAACTGCCTTTTTTAAATTGTGGACGAACGTCACCAATAAACGTTTAACACATTGATAAATAGAGTGATAAAAACTGAAATTACAAAGAATGAAATTTAAAAGTACCAAAATTATAGCCACGTTAGGACCAGCATCTTCATCACACGAAGTGATCAAAGAGATGTATTTGAAAGGAATGAATGTTTGTAGGTTAAACTTTTCACACGGAGAGTATGACGTTCACAAAAAAAACATGGAAACCATTGCGGCGGTAAATAAAGAAGTAGGTGGAAACATTGCTATCCTTGCTGACTTACAAGGCCCTAAATTAAGGGTTGGAATGATGGAGAGTGAAGACATCGTTATTGAAAATGGAAAGCAAATTATTTTCAGCACGAATGAATGTATTGGTACAGCTGAAAAGGTTTTTTTAACTTATCAAAAGTTTCCACAAGATGTTAATCCTGGGGAAAAGATATTGATTGACGACGGAAAATTATCGGTACGTGTAGTATCTACTAATGGCGTTGACGAAGTAATTTGTATTGTGGAACATGGTGGACCACTTAAAAGCAGAAAAGGAGTTAACCTTCCAAACACAAAAGTTTCTCTTCCTTCATTGACAGAAAAGGACAGAAAAGATTTAGATTTTATTTTAGAACAAGATGTGGAATGGATTGCATTGTCTTTTGTAAGAACTAAGACTTGCATCACAGATTTAAGAGAAATTATTCAGGCACGAGGGAAAGATGCGAAAATCATAGCTAAAATTGAAAAACCTGAAGCAATTGAAAACATTGATGAAATCATTGAAGCAACTGATGCTCTAATGGTAGCAAGGGGGGATCTTGGCGTTGAAGTTCCTTATCAAGATGTTCCATTGCTTCAAAAAATGATGGCTAAAAGGTGTTTACAACAATCCAAACCAATCATTGTTGCCACGCAAATGATGGAAAGCATGATTGAAGGAGTAACTCCCTCAAGAGCAGAAGTAAATGATGTAGCGAATGCAGTAATGGATGGCGCTGATGCGGTAATGCTATCAGGTGAGACATCTGTAGGTGCTCATCCTGGATTAGTAATCCAAACAATGACCAACATCGTTACAAAAATTGAAGATTTTGAAGATGGTATTTACCATCACGAATTAGTACCAAAAGAAAAAGCGGGTAGATTTACCACTGATAAAATTTGTGAATCAGCCGTTCAATTAGCTGATTCCGTGGATGCGAAAGCAATCGTAGGTATTACTCATTCTGGATATACTGCATTTAAAATATCTTCTCTAAGACCAAAAGCGAACATTTATTTATTCACAGCCAACAGACAAATTTTAAACATGGTTAGTTTAATTTGGGGAGTAAGAGGCTTCTTTTATGATGACCAAACCAGCACATCAAAATCTATAAAAGACTTACAAGCAATTCTTGAAAAGGAAGGATTATTGGAAAAAGGAGATTACTTCTTGAACATTAATTCTACTCCAATTGAAGAGAAAGGAAAGTCCAATACGCTTAGGTTAGACAAAGTAATGTAAGTCTATCCATGGGAATAATCGAGGGAAATCATATCCTTTCTGACGAGCATTTCATGAAGCTAGCTTTGAACGAAGCTAAAATTGCTTTTGAAAAAGATGAAGTGCCGGTTGGTGCTGTACTGGTGTGCAATCAGCAAATTATCGCTAGAAGTCACAATTTAACAGAAATGTTAAATGACGTAACCGCTCATGCAGAGATGCAAATAATCACAATGGGTGCTAATTATTTGGGAGGTAAATTTTTAAATGATTGTCAACTATATGTAACTTTGGAGCCTTGCAAAATGTGTGCTGGGGCACTTTATTGGTCACGTATAAGTAAATTAATTTATGGGGCTTCAGACATAAAACATGGTTATTCAATCATGGACAAACTCACCTATTTACATCCAAAAACCGAGGTAACTTCTGGAGTGCTTGAACAAGAATGCAGTGAGCTCTTATCGTCATATTTTAAGACAAAACGTTAGACTTTTAACAGGAAGAATACTCAATTGATTTACCTTTTTAATTTCTCTTTAAAAGCTGTTTTTTTTTCCGCAACAAGGCTAAAATCCAAACATAA
>JBLIBC010000098.1:0-9167 GCA_047632015.1 Glaciecola sp. | reverse complement strand
AAGGAAGTTAAAGCATTAAAGAAATTAGGCATCACTGAAGATGAAGCAGATAGTAAAGGAGGGAAAAGAGTAAATCCAATTGATAATTTCGCATCGTCGTCAAATAGAAGCACTACAAGTACAAGTACAAGTAGTAATACAGCAAATACTCAAAATATCAATAATGTGGATGGGACATATTACACGGTTCAAATTGGAGTGTACAGTTCAAAAAGAACCAGTGCTCAATTATCAAATATTTCTCCTTTGCAAACATACAATACAAGCAACGGATACATCAGGCATTCAACCGGAGTGTTTAGGGATGTAAACGAAGCAAATAAGAGAAGAGACGAAGTACGTTCTATTGGAATAAGTGATGCTTATGTTGTTGCGTATAAGGATGGGAATAGAGCTACTGTTAGTCAAGCGTCTTCATCCAATAATAATACATCGAGGGCATCAGTAAATACAAATGAGAGGATTGTGTTTAAAGTGCAGATTGCAGCATACAGAAGACAGGTGAATGTATCTAGTAATCCAACTCTAAATCAGCTAAGCTCCTTTGGAATCAATTACACTACTACCGCCTCTGGACTATTGTTGTACACCGCGGGAAGTTTTTCATCTAAAGCCGAAGCTGATGAATTAAGAAGTGAAATTGTGAACTTAGGAATACCAGATGCTTTTATCGTAGCTTTTAACAATGGACAAAAAATTACCGTGCGAGAAGCAATGACTTTAACTAAGTAAATAATTCAGCTTAAAACATCCGCAAGGTAAATCCCAGCACAAAAAAGACACACAGTGATGCTAAGTGCAAAAAATGGTTTTTTGTCATTTTTGAATATTGGCTGGTACTTAATTTTTTGAATTCGAGCAACTCCAATAAACGCCGAGGTAATGGTAGCTATTAAATAACAAGCAATGTCTAAAAAGTCAAAGCGACCATCCGTATAATGAAGCAGTTGCAGTAGTTCAAGTGAAGTCACAATCCCAAACAATGTTAACAACGTACCTTTGTAATATGCTTTTGTTTTATCATTCAAAAATAAAAAGCAAAAATTTGCAAAAGCGAATACCCATAAACCTCCAGGAAAGCTATAAATGAACCAGCTGGGTATAGTGATAAGTGTGTTTTGAACAGTTTCTCTTAAGTGATCAATGCTGTTACTTCCAAATACAACCTCGTATATTTGATAGATAACAGTGTCAGAGGTCCGGAACAATAAATAAATAGCACCTGATACCAGTGCAGGTGTCAGGATGAAAAACAGACTAAAAACTATGTTTTTTTTAATTCCAGGTAAGTCCAAAAGAAATTAACTTTTTTTTGTTTTGCAATATTAAAGCCTTTCATTTGATTGATAAGAGAAATAGGAAAATAAAACTTGACTCCTGGAAAAAACACCTTGTTAATTAATTGGTCCAATCTCTTTAATCCTGCAGCCTTTGAGAAATGATTTACAATGAATAGTTTTCCTCCAGGTTTAAGTAGCTTGAAAGCTTCATAAATCATTTTGGAAGGATTAGGACTCACAGAGAGTACATACAGCATCACAACAGCATCAAAAGACTCTTCAGGTAAATTACTATCTTCTCCGTTCAAATTAATGAATTTAATGTTTGAACGGTCTTTAAAACTTTCAATAGCTTTATTGATACAGCTCTTGGCCACATCAATTCCTAAATAATTTGAGTCAGTTGTAAGGAGCTTGGCAAGTTGTCCTTGATTGCAACCTAATTCTAAAATGGTTGTATGATGATTATTCAATTCAGAGGCTACAATTTTTCGCCCTTTGTTAAAAGGAATGTAGAGAAGGGGTTCATAGCACAATTTTACATTACTGTAAAAATTAGCAATTGAATTGATGGAAGTGCTCACAAAAATCTTGTTACTCGATTAAACCTCTTGCGATCACTAATTTTTGAATTTCTGAAGTGCCTTCGTAAATCTGAGTAATTTTAGCATCGCGCATCATTCTCTCTACGTGAAATTCTTTTACAAACCCGTAGCCTCCATGAACTTGAACAGCTTCAGTAGTTGTGTCCATTGCAACCTGTGACGCAAATAGTTTTGCCTCCGCACTCGCTGAGACATAATCTTGTTTGCTGTCTTTTAACCAAGCAGCCTTCAAACATAGCAGTCTGGCAGCTTCGATACTTGTTTTCATGTCTGCAAGTTTGAAAGCAATACCTTGATGCCTGATGATTTCTTTTCCAAATGATTTACGCTCATTTGCGTATTTTACAGATAATTCAAACGCACCAGCTGCAATTCCTAAAGCTTGTGATGCTATTCCTATTCGCCCACCACTCAAGCATTTCATAGCGAATGAGAATCCGAAACCATCTTCACCTATTCTGTTTGTAACTGGAACTTTCACATCGGTAAACATAATGGAGTGAGTGTCTGAAGCTCGAATTCCCATTTTGTTTTCTTTTGGTCCAACTTGAACGCCAGGAGAGTCTTTGTCTACAATAAATACGTTGATCCCTTTGTGTTTTTTATCGGCATTACTTTGAGCCACTACGATGTACACTGAAGCGGTATTCCCATTTGTAATCCAGTTTTTTGTGCCATTGAGTAGGTAATGATCACCTTGGTTAATCGCAATAGTTTTTTGAGCGGTCGCATCTGATCCTGCTTCCGGTTCTGAAAGGCAAAATGCTCCATGGATTAGTCCTCTTGCGAGTGGTTTCAAATATTTTTGTTTTTGTTCCTCTGTACCATATTCTTGAATTCCCCAGCAAACGAGTGAATTGTTTACACTCATTATGACAGCTGCTGAAGCATCAATTTTTGCAATTTCTTCCATTGCTAAAACATAAGACACAGTGTCTAACCCTGAGCCTCCATACTTGGTGTCGACCATCATTCCCATGAATCCAAGTTCTCCCATTTGTTTTACCTGGTCATGCGGAAATTCTTGTTTTTCATCCCTTTCGATAACTCCAGGGTGTAGAACAGATTGAGCAAATTCCCTTGCGCTTTGCTTGACCATTATTTGTTCTTCGCTTAGTTTAAACATATCGGATAGTTTTGGAATAGTACTAATTTAAAAATTGTAGCGAGATGATAGTGCTATTATTTACTTTAATGCAATATGTTTTCATTGCGGTACCGATTGTTAAATTGAATGCGAGCTTTGCTTATTACAATGAATTGGTTGTTATAATGCAGGTTTGATGAACTTCAATAACAAATTAGATTTGCTTAATACTCCATTCTAACTTTTCGATAACCCTGTATATCGCGTGGTCTTTGTCATAGCAAATATCAAACGAAGACCGGGCTTTTAGCAAGTTTTCCATTGCTTGATCTTTTAGATTTAAATTGATCTGCATTTGCGTTAAATGCATGTATGTAAAGCCTTGGTATTCTTTATTGACAGGTTCGGATATAATTTCATTCTCTAAAAACAATTGCAATTTTGGAGTCTGTTTTTCATTCATGTAGGAATCTAATATTGAATTAAATATCCTTCCAGTTCTCCAATCATATGAGTATAAGTTTTTTGTGATTAGTAAAGCTTCATCTTCTTTTTTTAGAGCCAAATAACTCTTAAGTAATGATTCGTATACAACAACGGTCCCGGGGGACATCGCGTCAGCAATAAGTAGCCAATTGATTGCGTGCTCATGCTTATTTAAATCACCGTATAGTATTCCTGTCATGGAAGCGGCGTCAGCTTTAAAACTTTTCATCTTATAGTTTTTATAGGCTTTTTGAGAATGAACTATAGCAAGTTCCGTGCTGTCCTGAATGCTGTATGAGTATGCTAAATTATAATGAGCAGCAGCATAGTTGGAGTCAATCATTAATGCTTCAAGTAAAAATTGTTCTGCCTTTAAATTAGTTCGTCTACTTTGATAAAAGTAACTGATTGCATAACAACTTAATGCTGATGTTTTATTTTGTTTATGCGCTTCCATGAAGTGGTAGTAGTACAAAGACATGGTTTCCTTTGTTCCTTTTTTCCATTGGTCATGGTATGTTAAGAATACATCGTAGTAAAATCTCCCCAAAACAAAATGCAATGCTGAATTTCCTTCGTCTTTTCTTAGCTCTTTTAGTAATAAATGTTCCACATTGAAATTGGCGAACAATTCACTGGTAGATATTTCTTTTTGCCGACGATTTAATAAAGTTTCCCCTTGCTCTAAATCAGCAAAGTAAAATTTTAAATGGTATGAAGTATGAGAAAAATACTTTAAACAAAATTCTGATTTTGAAATAAGTGTATGGGTACTACTGTCATCATGAAGTTTGTTAAGAGCTGACCAAGCACTTGCATATTTACTTTGATCAATTAGGCTGTCAATGTTACTTTGCGGCACAGTATTAATGCTTTTTGGAAATGCTGTAAAACAGATAAGTACAGCAAAAATAAAAGCTAATTGTCTTTTCATGAATTGATTTTAAAGATTATGAAAGTAATGCATTTAGAAGTCATTCAATCTATGAATCAACAATTGTCCCACTTTTGTCAAGTAGGTTGCTGTTAAACAATTATCAATTATTTAGGAAATCAAAATCAAACTATACCAAGTTCCTTAGTACTTCTTTAACATCTACTTTTTCACTTAAAATTTTCGGAAGCATGTCAATCGAAATCCGCTCTTGTTCCATGCTATCTCTGTCTCTTAAAGTAACCGTGTTGTCTTCCAAGGTTTGCTGATCTACAGTAACGCAAAAAGGCGTTCCAATCGCATCTTGTCTTCTATATCTTTTACCAATAGCATCTTTCTCTTCGTAATAACAAGAAAAGTCCAAACTCAATTGTTTCATGATTCCTTTGGCTTTGTTGGGAAGTCCATCTTTTTTAGTCAATGGAAGAATAGCTACTTTATAGGGTGCTAAAAATGCTGGTATTTTCAAGACTGTTCTCGTAGAGCCATTTTCTAGTTCTTCCTCTTTGTATGATTTCGATAATACAGCAAGAAACATCCTGTCCAAACCAATTGAAGTTTCTACAACGTATGGAACATAGTTTTCATTTCTGTTTGAATCGAAGTACTGTAGTTTCTTTTTAGAAAACTCTTGATGACTTTTTAAATCAAAATCAGTTCTGGAATGTATTCCTTCTAATTCTTTGAATCCAAAAGGAAAGTCAAATTCGATGTCACAAGCGGCGTTGGCGTAATGTGCCAGTTTTAAGTGATCATGAAAACGGTAAGATTCATCTCCAAAACCTAAAGCACTGTGCCATTTCATTCTGGTTTCTTTCCAGTAGTCGTACCATTTCATTTCATCACCAGGAGGTACAAAGAATTGCATTTCCATTTGTTCAAACTCCCTCATTCTAAAAATAAATTGACGCGCAACTATTTCGTTTCTAAAGGCCTTACCTGTTTGTGCTATACCGAAAGGTATTTTCATCCTTCCAGTTTTTTGAACATTTAAAAAGTTTACAAATATCCCTTGCGCCGTTTCAGGACGAAGATAAATTTTACTTGACCCGTCAGCTAAAGCACCTATTTCAGTGGAAAACATTAAATTGAACTGACGAACGTCTGTCCAGTTTTTTGATCCGCTTACAGGGCATGGTATCTCTAAATCTTCAATTAATTTTTTGAAAGCAACTAAGTCCTCTTTTTCCATCGCATCTTTCATGCGAGCTTCAATGTCCTTTATTTTATCCAAATTAGCTAAAACTCTAGGACTGGTTGACATGAATTCTTCTTTGTCAAACGAGTCACCAAATCTTTTTGCCGCTTTAGTAACTTCTTTGTTAATTTTCGCCTCTAATTTATTAGCAATGTACTCTTCAACAAGTACATCTGCACGGTATCTTTTTTTAGAATCTTTGTTGTCTATCATTGGGTCACTGAACGCATCAACGTGTCCAGATGCTTTCCAAGTAGTAGGATGCATGAATATTGAAGCGTCAAGGCCAACAATATTTTCGTGCATTTGAACCATGGATTTTCTCCAATATTCTCTGATGTTGTTTTTTAATTCAACACCATTTTGACCGTAGTCATACACTGCAGCTAAACCATCGTAAATTTCACTGGATTGAAACACGAAACCATATTCCTTTGAATGGGCCACGATTTTCTTAAAGACGTCTTCATTATATTTCATGCGCCAAAATTACAAAACATATGCAATAAGCAACACTGTCTCAAAACTAATTTGAGAATATGATTGATGTTAAGCGTTCTTCACCGCTTCGAAATCACCATGCTTGTATTCACCAAGTACTTGAAAATTCTCTGTGATTGAAACAACATTTACTTTAGCAGTCAAGTACTCTTGGTAATCCTTCCATTCAACATCAACATGAAAATTGTATTTGTAAGGATGGCCAATGATAGGAACACTTTGAATTTTTGTCAAATTAACATTGTGAAGTGCAAAAAGGTTTAAAACAGCAGCTAAACTTCCTTGCTCATGATTCAAACTAAACATTAAAGTAGCTTTGTTGTTGCTTGTGCTTTCAGTAGGAGATTTGCCTAAGACTACAAACCTGGTAAAATTGTTTGTATTTGTTTCGATGTTTTCGACAAGTACATTTAGTCCAAACTTTTTTGCAGCAGCAATATTTGCTACAGCTGCAAAACCTTTCATGTTTTTTTTAGCAATTTCTTGAGCACACGCTGCTGTATCTTCTTTCTCGAGAAGTGTAGTGTTTTTAAGTTGCTGCAAGTATTTACTGCATTGACGAATAGCAATTGGATGAGATTGAATGGTGGTGATGTCTTCTAGTTTTTGTCCTGGGAGGGCCATCAAATTCATTTCAATCCTTAAGTATACCTCTCCGATGATATGGAAATTATAATCTTGTAATAAGCCATAATTTTGAAGCAATGATCCAGCAATGGAGTTTTCAATAGCCATCACAGCGTACTTTGAATTGTCAGTATGCAATGACTCACACAAGTCCGTAAAACTCATGCATTCATCAAGTTTAATGTCATTACCAAAGTGCTTTTTGGCCGCGACATCGTGAAATGAAGTTTCAATTCCTTGAATGGCAATTTTTTGCATGACGCTAATTTAAACTATTTCCCTTTGCCTTGAACAATAACAAGGACCGTGTATATCAATATTTTTATATCTACTAAAAACGACCTGTTTTCTAAATAAATTAAATCGTATTTTAGGCGATCAATCATTTCTTCTACATTTTCGGCATATCCATACTTTACTTGTCCCCAAGAAGTTATTCCCGGTTTAATTTTGTACAAAAATTTATACTGCGGAGCTTTCTCGCAAATTAATTTAATGAAGTGCATGCGCTCAGGACGAGGTCCAACAATTGACATTTCACCTTTCAATACATTATAAAACTGAGGAATTTCATCCATTCTAGTTTTACGTAAAATTTTACCTGTTGGAGTAATTCTACTGTCGTTGTCTTTTGATAACTGTGGACCTCGGTCTTCAGCATCAGTATACATGGATCTAAACTTGATGATAAAAAATGGTTTCCCCTTTTTTCCTATTCGCTCTTGTTTGAAAAAGATAGGACCTTTCGAGCTGCTTTTTACTAGTATAGAAAGTGCTATGTATAATGGAGAAAGTAACACTAAAAAAAACGAAGAAGCAATAATATCAAAAAATCGCTTGCCAACCTTTTGCCAATGCGGAACACTGTCAAAATCAATTTCAATCAATGCGGTGTGCATGATAGAATTCATTTTCACCTGACCAGTCAATATGTTGTGCATGTCAGGGATTATTTTGACACCTACATCGCAGGCTTGCAAGTCACTAATTAGTTGATTTATGGAATCTAATTCCCTTTTGTCTGTGGCAATAACAACCTCTTCAATTTCATGTTTTTCAATTATTTCAACGAGGTTGTCAATATTTCCTAGTTTATTTAAGGGTGTGGAAGCTAAACTTTCGTCAACAGAATTTTTTACACTTAAGTATCCTTTAAAAAAGTACCCCGCAGATCGTTTAGCTTTCTCGAGTTCAGTATAAAGTTTTAACGCCTTTTCACCTTGTCCAACTATAATTGAATTAAATCCAATTTTTTTGTTGTGGATTTTATGAGCAACTGACGAGGTTAGGAAAAATTTAGGAACATAATTTAGTATGTACTGAAAACTCATAAGAGCTATCAGTGATTTATAGTAAGCTTTGTAGTCTTGATTCAAGTTGTCATCGAGTAGTAACACAAAAAAGATCATCAAGGAGCCGACAAGACAAACATAAAAAGTAGCAATGAATTCAGTCAGCCTAGACTTATGATATACTTTGTGATAAAAGCCCATTATTGCATAGCATATCACCCAAAAGATTGGAATGATAAGCATTCCATACCAAAATTGATCGTCGGATTTGAGCTGCGCAAGTTCAAAGTTGTGCTGTTGTTCAATGAATGACTTTCTAAAAAGAAAGAATGAAAACCAAGCAACCACACTGCTCAAGTAATCAGCTAACAGGTATTTTGCGGCAAGAATTTTTCGATTCATTATGTAGCGGTTGGCTGCGAAAATAATAAAAACTACAGGCTAAAGTAATTAATCAAATAGATTTTTACTTTGTACCTTAGTTCTGTGGTAAAAAGCGTCATGAAACAATGGTGAATAAAGTTCGAAATTTCATTCAAGAAAACAAGCTTTTTGAAAAAGAAAGTAAACTTTTGTTGGGCTTGAGTGGAGGGCGTGATTCAGTAGTTTTACTTCATGTATTATTGAGTTTGGGGTATCAAGTTGAGGCAGCGCACTGTAATTTTAATTTACGCGGGCAGGAATCAGATAATGAAACAAAGTTTGTAAAAAGTTTATGTAAAAAGTGGGGTGTTAGTTGTCATGTGAAACATTTTGAAACCCTTAAAATCAAGGACGACACAAGTGAATCTATACAGTTTATAGCTAGGGAGTTAAGGTATAATTGGTTTGATGAATTGCTGTCCTGTTTTGACTTAGATAAAACACTTACGGCGCATCAATTGGATGACCAAATCGAGACTTTTTTCATCAACTTATCTCGCGGCACAGGATTAAAAGGTTTGCTTGGAATACCTAAAAAGAGAGATAGTATTGTAAGGCCGTTGTTGTCTGTTACCAGGGATGAAGTAACAGCTTATGCAACTATAAATAACCTGGAATTTAAAGACGACAGTAGCAATGAAAAAGATGCTTATTTGAGAAACAACATTCGTCATCATGTAGTGCCACAATTCATATCATTGAATCCAGGTTTTCATGGCTCGTTTGAAAAAACG
>JBLIBC010000097.1:0-9265 GCA_047632015.1 Glaciecola sp. | reverse complement strand
TGATGCATAACACCCTTGGAAGTACCTGCTGGTTGTTTAAAATTAAGCACATGTTTTTTACAATACGCTTTTAATTTTCTATCAGGAAGATTCAGGTTAAACAAAGGCATTATTTAAAAGCTTTTAATCATGATGATCATCAAAATTATTGAAAACAAAAAGGTGGTCAACGCTATTTTTTTAAGTTCAGGATCGTAGTATTTTTCGTCAGTGACATTTATAACCTTTAATAAATGCACTATAAACAACAAGTTTGGAACACTCAAGAACAAGTAATCAGTGGTTCCAAAATGACTGATGTAACCAAAATAATACATGGAAGCTATCCCTGTAAAAATAAGTGTCGAGTGATATATTTTACTTCCTTTTGTACCAAGCCTAACTGCTAAGGTTATTTTTCCTGAGTTCTTATCGTTTAAATGATCCCTCATGTTATTCATGTTCAATACAGCTGCTGAAAAACAACCCATTGCAATGGCAGGAAACAAAGATTCGATGAGTAAAAAACGGTTGATGTATTGAAACTGCAAAATAAAAGTTCCTATTACTCCAACTAATCCAAAGAAGATAAATACAAAGACATCACCTAAGCCTTTATAACCGTAAGGATTTTTGCCAGCGGTATATTTAATTGCTGCTGCGATGCTGCCAATTCCAAGGATAAGGAAAATCAAAAACCATTTTAAATTGATGTTTTTTGTTCCTTCTACAATTAAAGGAATGCCGCTGCTTAAAGCCAGGATAGAGAAAACCACCATCGCTATTTTCATGTGCTTTTTACTAATTGCTCCACTTTGAACTGTGCGTTCAGGTCCAATTCGGTTTTCATTGTCAGCACCATGTTCGCTGTCGCCGTAATCGTTTGCTAAATTGCTTAGCACTTGTAGGAATAGGGTAGTGAGTAAGGCTAAACTAAATATAAGCGCATCAAAACTAAAGTGATAGTACGCTATCGCACTTCCAGTAATAATTGACGAAAATGCCAAAGGAAGGGTTCTTAATCGAAAAGCAGCAAGCCAAGCTTTAATTTTCATTTAGTTTTAACGAATGATGTTCAAGGATGTAAAAATAGTTATAATTATATGTTATTTTTAAGCTCACGAACAATATTTATGACCAAACGAATTTTAAAGACACTTGTTATTTTTGCAGTAATAGCAGGAGGATTAGTATCATATTTTTATTACACTAATTTCATTAGTTCCAATGTTGATACTAAAGAGGAAGATTGTCACATTTTTATTCCAAAAGATGCTGATGAGCAAGCTGTACTTACAATACTTGCAAGTACAGGTTCTGTATTAGATGTGGTTTCTTTAAGTAAAATGATTTCACTTAAAAAATTGAACAAAAACAACATCCTTCCAGGTAAGTATAAAATTGAAACGGGGTGGTCAAACAATCAAATAATTGATCATTTACGGTCAGGGAATGGAAGGCTTGATGCTGTAGTGCAGTTTCACAATGTGCAAACAGTGGAGCAGCTTTCAGGTAAAATGACTACTGAATTATTGCTTGATTCAATGGAAGTGCTAAATTGGTTGCGGTCGGATGAAAACATGAGTAAGTACGGATTCGATGAAAACACTTTTTTAAGCATGTTTATTCCCAACAGTTATTTTGTGGACGTAGACATGTCTGTTGATGAGCTAATGAAAAGAATGGCTTCGGAATACAAAAACTTTTGGAACGCAAGCCGTAAGCAAAAAGCAAAAGAAATTGGTTTAAGCCAGTCCGAAGTGGTGACGCTTGCTTCTATTGTTTATTGGGAAACCAAATTAAAAGAAGACATGCCAATAGTGGCAGGAGTGTACATGAATCGTTTAAGAGTAAGAATGCCATTACAAGCTGACCCTACGTTGGTGTATGCTCTTGAAAAAATGGGAAGAGGTAAGGTGAAAAGAGTTTTGAACGTTGATAAAAAAATAGATCATCCGTACAATACTTATAAGAATGCTGGATTACCTCCAGGTCCAATTTTGATTCCGCCAGGACAATACATTGATGCAGTGCTTAATTATCAAAAACATGGATACTACTATTTTGTGGCCACCGAGGATTTTTCAGGCAAAAGCTATTTTGCTAAAAATTATCGACAACATAAGATATATGCTAAGAGGTACCAGAATGCGCTGAATAAAATGAAATTATACCGATAGAATAGTGTATTAATTTCTAGTGAGTTATTTGATCAGGTATTCGACCATTATTCTTTCGCTCAGGTAGTAGGTACCAGAGTTAATCTGCAGACTTTTATTTTTTGATAAGCTGTTGCTGTTACTCACTTCATTCAAAGATTTATATTCGGTATCATCTCTTTTTGAATAATAGTTCCCTTCTGGTAGTTTTACATTCCCAATTTTTAAAATTTCTTTTTGCGATTCTGTCATTTTAAAAAGCAGGTCTTCGGCTAAGGTGTTTGCTTTATCCACTGCATCTTGATAGGCTAAGGTTTGTAAGCTGTCCATGTTACTATGAGTGTAAGAAAGGTATCCTAATGATATGTTTTCTTTGGACAGTAAGACAGGGTATAACTCTTCCAGCACTTTCAGGTTTTTAATTGATACTTGAAGCGACAACGAAGACTTGTAGCCCACAAATACTTGAGCGTTTTTTTTCCACTCATAGGACTTCGTTTGTTGCACAGCAGTAGTTGCCATATCCTCTTCTTTTATTTCATGATTTTTAATCAAAGTTTGAAGTTCATCAGCCTTTTCCAGCAAGCAATCTCTTGATTTAGATATGTTCTTATTCACGCAGCTTAAACCAATGGAAATGAACGCCTCGTTTGGTGTATAGCTAATATGTCCAGTGCTTTGCAAGTGCATTGTTTTCATGATTGTTTTATCAGGAGCTCCTTGGTAATTGCAAGAGCTCATTAATAAAACGAGTAACAATGACGTAATATTTAAGATTTTCATGATGTGGTGTTTGTTGTATTTGTATAGCTTATTGTTTTCCGAAAAGTTTTTTCCCTAACCATTTCCTTTTCCAAACAATTATTGAAACGATGAGGATTAACGGCCACAAGTTTATCATGACCAAGGACAGCGCGACAATAAAACTCCAACCATTACCAAACCCGTCTTTTGCTTTGTCAATGTAAGGAGTCACAAAGTTGACAGCTGCTGGCTCATCTATTACTTCATAAATATTCAAAGTAATGGTGCTGAATTTAACCTTGTCCTTCAGATACCTTAATCTGCCTTTTTTCGCTTCAATTTCTTCGGTGATCCTCCTTATGGCTTCCTCCGCATTAATGATTTCTTTCACCGTACCTGCTTTGGTTTGCAAAACTTCGATGTACCTGTCTCTTGACGCTATTTTCGTTTTTAATCTGGATTGAATATCAATGAATTCTGCTGTTACATCATTGGCCTTCATGTTTAATTCATCCAAATGAACTGAACTTTTTTTGAAGTCCTCGATCATTTTATTGTAACTGGATTCATCAACCCTTATTTGAATGATGTTTGAAACCCTGTAAGTCTCGGATTCCAGATTCATTTTTGAAATGTGGGCACCGTATTTATCACATATGGCTTTAATTGCGTCTGTTGATTCAATCACATTCTTGACTTGAAATTTCATGTCCGCAGAATAAATGATTTTTTGAGTGGACTTCTTTTTCTTTTTTGCACTTTTTCCTGAGCTTGATCCAGCCGTTGTAGTATTTGATGCTAATGATGTTTGGGCATCAGTAAAAGTGACTGTAGCCCTGTTGTTTCCATTAGTAGCAGCATTTGAATTACTATATTGAAACGAATTGCTTTCTGCGGCTTCTTCCACGTAGTCATCTTCGGATGCATACTCCTTGGGTTCATTTTCATACTTGGATGTATCAGTATTACTATTGCATGCAATGATTAAAAGCAAAGAAAAAATTAGAGGGAGGGCATATTTCATAATCTTATAATTTTAAAGTTCAGCTTTAATATACTTTAACTTTCCAATGATATTGTGCAACCGTACAAAACTTAAGGTTTATTAAGATTTTGACAAGCAACAGGAGAAAGTATCAAAAAAACACAGCTTATACACGAATTGTGTAGTAGCAACTCAAAATTGTAAACGCCAATTATAGCACGCTTGCTAAATTGCGGTATGATAAAAAGATATATACTAAGTTTAATAGTTCTGTGTTTTAGTTTAAATGTGATGGCACAATTGCCAACACCTTCCATTGTGGGATATTGGGAAAGTTGGAATGGAAATAAATTTATTGAATTGAAAGACATTGACAACAGATACAATGTAATACACATTGCTTTTGCTTCCTTAAAGGCTGGAAAAGATTATGAACTAAGTTACACTCCTCCTGGATCATACACTGAAGAAGTTTTTAAAAGTGAAGTAGCAGCTTTACAAGCAGCAGGCAAAAAAGTCATAATTAGTATTGGTGGTCAAAATGATCATGTCATGCTTGATTCAATACCTGAGAAGGATGCTTTTGTGGCTTCGATGAATGCGATGGTGGACTATTGGGGGTTTGATGGGATTGACATCGATCTAGAAGGTTCATCATTAAACTTTGATAGCATTAATGTTCAAAACCCGGGAGATCCTAGACAGAATTTAATGATCACTGCAATTCGAGAAATGATGGCGAATCACTTCGTCAAACATGGAAAGAAGCTTATTTTGACCATGGCCCCTGAAACCATTTATGTTCAAGGAGCATTGTCTCAGTGGGCTGGAAACTACAGAGGAGCATACTTACCTATGATTGAGGCATTGAAAGACAGCATCGACATGCTTAATGTTCAATTATACAACAGTGGAAGCATGTACGGTTTAGACGGTCAATCAGGAGGAGCTTTTAACCAAGGAACAGCTGACTTCGTCGTAGCAATGACCGAGGCAGTATTATTAGGGTTCACAGCAACTGGAACAATTGGAGGCTACAGTGGATTGGACGCGTCTAAAGTTGGTGTAGCCCTTCCTGGTTGTCATAGTTCCGATGCTGTTCCGCATAAAGAGATAGAAGCTGCGATTAACTACTTAATGGGAAAAGGTCCTAAACCTGGAAAGTATACATTGAAAACGGATGGAGGTTATCCAAACCTGAAAGGAATGATGACGTGGTCCATTAATTCAGACGGAAGATGTAATCCTGGATATGGTTTTGTGGATACTTGGAGTAAATTATTTACCGACAGCTCTTACTTTGAAATCGACAACTACACAGATATTTACGAAGGAGTTGAAAACGGTGGAGTTATTCAAGTGAACTTGTTTAAGGATACCTTTACGAGTATTTTGGATACAGGAAGTTGGACAGTAACCAACTTACCTGACGGAGTTAAATTAGACAGTGTTGTTAGGGTTAATGATTCTACTGCTCATGTTATACTAAAAGGAAATAGTTCAGTTGATTATCCAGCCGCTATTTGGAATGTAAAGTTGACAGCTGATTCCTCTCAGTTTATTAAATCCACATTAACATTGTCCAGAGGTGATGGAGTGCTTTTGAAAAAAACTAGGACAATAATCCCAGGAATACTTCAGGCAGAAGATCTTTCTGGTAAAAAGAGTGCATATACTACAGGCAATTTTAACGGAGAAGAAGGATTGATGCTTCGATATAATTCGGGTTATTACTCAGAATATGAAATTGATGTAACTGAGACTTCCAAATACGATGTTGATTTTAAGTTCGCTTCATCATCAGGAAGTCATTCTATAATATTAAAAATTGATGGCGTTACAAAAAAATCACAAACAGTCGTAACATCGTCGAAATGGAACGAATGGGATACAGCTCGCTTTTCCATCAACCTAGATTCAGGATCACATGTTTTAAAAGTATTGATGAATTCAGGTTGGATGCATTGGGATTGGATGGATTTTAAGATGGCTGAACCAGATGGTGTAAATGACGTGTTGGGTGTAAATGACATTGTGGTGTTTCCTAACCCTTCATCAGGAGTTTTTCAAAGCAGTAAAAAACTTGTGAATGCTAAATTAATGTCGTTTGATGGTAAGCTTTTACAACAATGGAGTGGTACAAATACATTCAATGTTTTTGGAATAGCCCCGGGGACATATTTGCTTCTAGCGGATGGATTCCACACTAAAGTCATTATTAGGTAGTAACCAAGTTTGCAATTCAACTCGCCAATCCGCTTGGATAAAGTCAAAAGTTTAAACTGATACTGTTGTCAAAATTCAGCATGATTTGATACAGGTATTCACCCAGTATTTCTTGTTGAATTAATTTGGATTTCAATTCATACTCATGAAACAATGGAGTGTGGCCTGTATAATTAAAATCAAAACCTCTTGTGTTCATTTGGTAAATAAACAGGACTAACCCAATTGAAAAAATGGAAATTGTCACTTTTTTAAGTGGTATTGTTTTAATTAAATTGAAAGTGTGGGCAATGATATTCAAAATAATAACCAACATAATGATTATGAAAAGATCATAATTATTCCACCACCAAATATTCCCAAATCCTCCATAATAGGTTGAGCTAGGCCAAAGGAAATTGACGCCTCCCCAAACACAAGCAGGAGTAGGCATGTCTTCAAGCAAGTGAATTGAAAATCCTAAGAAAAAAGTGAGCACTAATATTTTATTGCGACGCAGCTTATTCAAAAAAACAACACCAAGTGATTTCGGTTTTGAGAGAGATGATACAAATAAGAATAGTAAAGGAATAAGCGCTGCGAATGTCAACGAATGAAGAGCTCCATGATGGGAGTACCAAAATTTGCTAAAGTATATCACATTACCATTATGCTTCAAGTTTAAAACCTTTCCTATGCTACCGTCAAATTTTGACCACAAGGAAATGGCGTCAAAATCTGGCAGTGCACCAGCAAAAGTGCCAAGTAACATAATTCCAGCTTTTTGCTTAAATCCACCTTTACTAAAAGATGCTACAACTGTAGCTACTGCCAATCCAGAAAATGCATGTGAAAGAATGTCCATTCAAGGTGAATTTAATGGTTTATAATCAATAATAAAATATTAAATTTGAGCTCAAATTTTACATCATGAAACAGCTTTTGACTTTGATATTATTGGTTTTGTTTTTCGGTTCCTGTAAAAAGGATCAGCCTGAAGATGAATATTCTGCAAATACCATACACACAATTCCATATGGTGGAGAAGGGACCTTGAGTAGTGGTGATTATTCTGGAGAGGGAAATGTTGTTAATGTGGCTGGAACAAAAGTAGTAATTGAGGGGACGGTAACTGTGGACGCATTAAGTGCGAGTGGAAATGTACATGTTCCTGCTGGAGCAATACTTATTGTAAAGTCCGTGATGACTGTTGGCGGAGGAGGAATTCTTGATATTCATGGTACACTGATTACAGAGACTTACACGCAAATTGGAAATACTTACATGACAAGTGGAAAACTTGGAGTTAGTGGTAAATTCACTGTTGGAGGTGGTACGACCTTGTACATGGAAAATTCGGAAGTGGAAGCTAAGGAATTAGTTGTTGTTGGTCATATTCAAGCTGTCGAAAATGATGTGACTCGTGCAGCAAACTGGTACTCAATGATTGAACTTACTGGAAGCAAATACTTAAATAGAGGAGGAGGAACTAAAGTTTGTGGACCAGTTTTATTTAATGCTAATACTGACCAAGGTGCCTCAGGTATTGCGATGTCGAATGTGACATCTACAGCTGTAGGAAATAACAGTACTATAAAAGTAGTATATGGGTTGCCTGCAGATGTGACACTGTACCAATACAATGACAATTGTGGTGCTGTTACCACAATGCCAGTGCACTAATAAATTCAGTCTATTTTATAATTAATTTCTCAGAGGATTTTACACCATTTTTATCTGTAATTATTAGATGGTAAAATCCAGGTACAGGTTTGATGTTTTCATGGAAGGCGCATTTTGAAGTTCAGAAATTGCTTTTAACAAGTGCTGCCATGTACTTAATGAATCGTTACTATATAAATTAATATATTGTATTAATTTTTGGAAACGAATGAGAACTTTGCCTTACTTTTATCAAAAAAAAGCATGTACATACAAAGACGGTTTCCTTTTAAAAATGTGTTGATTTGGACAAAGCGCGAATTGGTGTTTTTTTTCATATTAGCCACAGTTGTTACTGTAGTATATGAGGTGTTTGATATAAAGTGGTTGCAAGTTCCGTTGACAATTGTTAGTTTAATAGGTACTGCCGTTGCTTTTATGGTGGGTTTTCAAAACAACGCCGCTTACGACAGAATATGGGAAGCTCGTAAAATTTGGGGAGGAATTGTGAATGCATCAAGATCATTAGTAGTCACCTTAAAAGACAGCTTTTACATGCACCGGGCAGAGGCTACTAAGGATGAAAGTGAGGAGGTAAAAGTAGTAACCAAAAGACACATTGCTTGGCTAACGGCTTTGCGATTTGCAATGAGATCAAAAAAATCATGGGAAGCGACGTATCATGGTATTGGCAAAAAATCCACTTTTGATTACAATGTACCTGAGTTTAATAGCACATTGGAAGACGAATTGAAGCCATACTTGTCCGATGAAGAGTATCAATACGTAATGACAAAGGACAATAAGCCAAACGCAATAACTAGTTTACAGTCCAAGCATCTTCGTAAACTGACGGATGAAAAGAAATTATGGGATTTTTCATTGTTGAATTTGCAACAAATATTACAAGAGTTAACAGCCCTTCAGGGAAAATCGGAAAGAATTAAAAACTTCCCTTACCCAAAGCAATACGGAACCATTGGTTATCATTTTGTTCATATTTTTATGTGGATGCTACCTATGGCAATAATACCTTCTTTTGAAAAAATGGGAGTTGCAATTGCAGCAGATAATCCAATTGTTGGAGAGTATTTTGTGTGGATGAACATTCCTTTCACAGTCACTGTGATTTGGATATTTAACACCATGCTAAGAATAGGATTAGCAGGGGAGAATCCTTTTGAAGGTTCGCCTAACGATGTTCCTATTTCAAACATATCAAGAGGAATTACAAGAGACCTGTTGCAGTTGATCGATGAGGACGAGGAAAATATTCCAGAACCATTTGTGAATATCAATGACGTGGAAATGTAATAGTGATTTAAAGGAATTACTTCGCAAATGAAAAAGAAATTTAAATACTTATTAGGAACTGTAGTTGCGCTGCTGGTCCTGTCCTTTTTACTGATTTATCTTTTAGCTTCATCACATGAGGAAGTGTTCCCAAACAAAGATGCTGTCAATTACAATTACGGCTTTTACCATGAAGATATTGAGAAGGACTGGTCAACGGTTAATTTAGACTCTTCAA
>JBLIBC010000096.1:0-9300 GCA_047632015.1 Glaciecola sp. | reverse complement strand
GATAATTGGGACCTTTGGCCCACCAGTAAAATCAAGCCTTACAGAGATGTAAGGCTTGATTTTTGTTTTGGATTGTAACACATTTGTGACACAAAGTGTGATTAAACATCTAGTATTCAATTGGTGTTTTACGGTTCTGTCGCATTAATCTATAACTACACAAAAATCGTCAATATTTTCAATTTCATAAAAAGTTAAACTATTGATAACTAGTAAATAAGTGTTTTAAGGAGCGAAGGACTTCGTGCTAAATCATAATCATAAGAATAAATCTTAATTCGACAGAATCAAGGTGATTTATCGGTAATAAATTATATTCTAATTATTCCCATAAAAACTTTGTCCAACGTTCAATGAATCGAATTTCAAATTGGCTGAATCATCTGATTTATCTAGTTTTTTACTGATCGTGAGTGCCCACAATACCAGCTCTAAGCAAAAGACTTGGTCTTCTTCCGGCAGTTTCGATACGGATTCTTTTACTAGTAACATTAATGGGGTTACACTTTTTAAATTGGCGTAAAAATCTGCGTCGGTATCAGTATAATTTAATTCGATGAAGTTATTATCGAACCAATCGATGATGTCTGTGTAAGGTGTTTTGACCCCTTCTTTTTCAAGTTTAGGAATGCGAGGGAATAGTTTTTCGAATTGTGTCATTACTGCTTGGTCAATTAACATTTTTGCAACACTATCGGCACCTTCTTCTTCGCCTTCGTATACCAATTCAATTTTACCGGTGATGGATGGAATAATGGACATGAAGTCCACCAAACGAACAGATGTTGTGTCTGAGTCAGTTTCAATTAGTCGCAATTTTGCAGCGGCCATTAAGTTTTCCATGGCACTAATTGTTAATCGAGCGCTAACTCCACTTTTAGCATCCACATATTCGCTTTTTCTTGCTTCAAACGCCACTTCCTCTAGTAGGTCTTTCGATAAGGATGAAACATTAATAACGGATTTGTCCGAATCAGAAACTTTAGCCTCTTGCTCTGTAATTTGACGAGCTAGGGCTATTGATTTTGGATAATGTGTAAAAATTTGAGATCCAATTCTATCTTTTAACGGGGTAACTATGCTTCCTCTGTTGGTGTAATCTTCAGGATTTGCAGTAAATACAAATTGAATATCCAATGGCATTCTTAGTTGAAACCCACGTATTTGAATATCACCTTCCTGCAGGATATTAAACAAAGATACTTGTATTCTTGCTTGTAAATCAGGTAATTCATTCAATACAAAAATGGAACGATTAGCCCGAGGAATCATTCCGTAATGCAATACGCGTTCATCCGAATAAGGTAGTTTTAAAGTGGCTGCTTTAATTGGGTCTATATCACCAATTAAATCCGAGACATTTACGTCCGGTGTAGCTAGCTTTTCAAAAAATCGATTTGATCTGTGAACCCACGCTATTGGTGTTTTTTCTCGAAGCTCATTTATAAGGTCCCTAGCGTATTTGGAAATTGGCTGAAATGGACTGTCATTGATTTCCGATCCTTTTACAATGGGCATATATTCATCCAGTAAGTCTACCATGCTCCGTGCAATTTTAGTCTTTGCTTGCCCACGTAGCCCCAATAAATTAATGTGGTGACCCGCTAAAATTGCCTTTTTAAGTTGTGGAACCACAGTGTCTTCATAACCCCATAACCCTTCAAAAACAGGCTTTTTTTCTTTAATTCTGGCAATTAAATTAGCTTGAATTTCTTCGTTGATGGTTTTGTCTTTATATCCTGAACCTTTCAATTCTTGAAATGTAATTTCTGTTTTCATTTTTCTAAAGTATTTAAAGTCTCTTAATTCTATTCTTTTCGTAATCTTCAAAAACCATTTCTCCTAACCCTGTAAGACCAGTTAAAAAAGATTTCCCTTTGTTTTGGGCCGTAAACAGGTCCACGAATTGTCTCAAATAAGGGTCGGTGGCAATCATGAATGTGGTGATTGGAATTTTTAATTTTCGTGCTTCGGCAGCTTTGTTAAGACATTTTTTAACGATCATTTCGTCAAGTCCGTTGCTGTTTTTGTAAAATTCTCCAGAAGGAAGCTCAATACAGCTTGGTTTTCCGTCGGTAATCATGAAAATTTGCTTGTTCGTGTTTCGCTTTCTTCTAAGAATATCCATGGCTAATTCCAATCCTGCTACTGTATTGGTATGGTAAGGTCCAACTTGTAAGTAGGGGAGGTCTTTGATTTTAATTGGCCAGGCTTTGTTTCCAAATACAATGATGTCAATAGAATCCTTTGGGTATTTACGTTTAATTAATTCAACCAAAGCCATAGCCACTTTTTTAGCTGGCGTAATCCGGTCTTCCCCATACAAAATCATGGAGTGACTAATGTCTATCATGAGCACAGTACTCATTTGTGCTTTGTGCTTTGTTTGTTCAATAACCAAATCGTTTTCGGTTAATCTCAGGTTTGAAATACCGTTGTTTATTTGTGCATTCTTTAAACTTTCGGTCATGTCAATTTTGGACAAATCATCGCCATACTGAAATGCCTGATTTTCACCATCATGTTCGTCCCCAGAGCCAGCTTTAGATGTCCTGTGGTTTCCAGTACCGCTATTTTTTAACTTGCCAAAAATTTGATCTAACGCATATTTTCGCAATACAGACTCCATTTTGGCGGTAAGGATTTTTTTTCCTTTTCCTTTTCCTGAATTTTTGTCCTTGGGGTCTTTTTCCTCTTTTATAAAATCGCGTTTTTTGAGGTCTTCTTCAAAGTCTTCAAGCGTGTACTCGCTGCTGAAAATATGGTATTCCTGGTGTAGCGTTTCCAACCATTCTAAAGCCTCGTCAACGTCCCCTGAAGTGTGAGTGATTAGTTCCTTAAAAATATCAAATACTCGTTCAAAGTGACTTACTTCCTTAGGTATATGTTTGCTGAACATAAAGCCTTTCCCAAAGCTGGCACTTATATCAAAATCTAAATGTTTCCCCTTCATTTCCAAGCCGTTTTGCGGAGCTATTTAAAAGTACGATTTTCGATGCAAGAATTATGCTCTCAATTATAAAATATATTGATGTCGACTTTCAAAGTTTAAGGAATAAAAAACGGTCAATATGGATGGTGGTGATTAATTTCTATTCTGCGAATTGTACGTTACAATACCTAGAAAGGTCAAATAATCAAAATCAAACTTTCGTGTTACAACATTAATATTAAACCAAGTAGAAGAATTAAAGTTCCAATAGCAAGCAGCCTTAGTTGTGAGTTTTTAATTGATGCACAATTTGTTTTTACCATATAATATTTTAATAATAACTATGTAACGGCATAGTTATGATTAAAACGAATGGACTATACCTAATAGCAATTAACTGAATCCGATATGGATTCCACCTGCTGACAACCTTTCTAAATGTCTCCAAAAACATGTGCTTGAAGCCTATAGATAGTAATATTACTAACCATGTTATTTCGTTATTCAAAATTTATTTCGAAACGGCCTTCATAAATTTATTTTTGAGAAAAGTATAAGTGTTCTGAAATGATAGTGCAATATATATAAGCACTGCAAATTCACTTACCGCAATGTATCGACGATGGAAATTTGGATGCACAAGAGGAAGAATTATTATAGGTATCAGGTAGATCAATGCTACCAGTAAAGGGTAAAGTAATTCTTTTGATCCTGTAAAAAATCTCATAGTGTTTGTAACAAGCAATATCCAGAATAGAAATAAAAACATGGAGAAAAATGAGATCAAGTTTAAGTATTGATAGACTTGGCTAACCATTTTCATCCAAAGAGATTTCCGTTGCTGTAGGTTCACGAAGGATTTGAAGTTAGCTCGAAAATCTTGATCTAGTTGAGGCATACCTTCAAAAACAAAGTTTTGGAGTCCTGGTACATCGTTCATCTTTTTGCTTCCGTCACAAAATTTAATGTCCCTGTGGGCAAATAAACTGTCACGTACGATCCTGTTATAATGTAGTTCTTGAACGAAATAATAGTAAGAATTTCCTCTCTTTGAAAAGTTGCTCAAATACTTCTGGTACATTGTAAATTTGGGTTCCGAATTCATCTTTTTATTTATGTAGTTCCCTTCTACTACTACAGAGGTGAATCGGGTTAGATCACCAAATAAAAACTTACCTTTTACTATTTTGTTACCTGATGCATTTAGCAGAAAACACAAAACGAGAATGCCGGCATACTTAAGGATTAGTTTTCTCTCTGTTTTTTGGAATATTGTAATCAGAATCAACAAAATTGGCAGCCCAAAAAGGGCAATTCCATTTGAACGAAGCAGGGTTGACCAGTATGCGCTCAAGCACAAGAATAAAAACGCAACTAAGCTTTTGTTTTTGCCAAAATGCAGAATTGCCCCAGCTAAAAAAATCATACTGCTTGTGTACAGTGATTCCGTATAAAGAGAGAATGTATAATTTAAAGTAGAGGGTATGTTGAGATACAGGAGACAAGCTAGAGCAACTAGGATGGTTGTTTTTCGGTTGTGTTGATGAGCTGCGTAGCAAAGATATGCTGAGGCTAAAGTGTAGGCTACTAAATGTACTACTGTTATGCCCTTCCATGAAAGGGAAAAAACTTTTGTTCCAGCTAAAAAAAGTGGATATCCAATCGGTAATATTTCACCAAAACCCGTAACGGGTATATTTCCATCGTAAATTTGCTTTGCGACCCAGAAATAATCGAATGAATCAGAAAAAATTGACGGTAAAGGGGTGTATAGGTAAAAAGGAAGTGTTTGAAAAATTACTCCAACTATGAGCAGGGCTATGCTAATAACTAAACTGTACTTTTTTACCACTTCTAAATTTTCTTTTCTACGTTAGATTAAAGGTATCGATTTCCTAAGCAAAATTCTATTGCTGTTTAGACTTAAATTTTCGGAGTTTTTGTATTGACTTTAATAGTGTATTTTTGCTTGATAACGATGCTCAAAGGAAAGAAAATAGCAGTTGTAGTTCCAGCTTTTAATGAGGAGAAATTAATTCTTAAAGTACTTTCAACTATACCAAAATTTGTTGACGAAATTGTAGTTGTGGATGATTGCTCAACAGACGGAACAGCTGCTGTTGTTCAGAAAGCTGTTAGTATTAGTGATACAGGTTCTCAATCTGCCAGGATTACATTGATAAAACACGAGAAAAATTTAGGTGTTGGTGGGGCTATTTCCTCCGGATATCAATGGTGCAAGGACATTTCTATTGATTGTACTGCTGTGATGGCTGCCGATGGGCAGATGGATCCCAACGAATTAGCATCCATATGTGAACCCGTTGTAAATGAAAAGGTAGATTATGTGAAGGGAAATCGCTTGATGCACAAAAGCGCATGGACTGTTATTCCTAAATTGCGCTATTTCGGGAATAGTATATTGTCTTTGCTCACTAAAGTGGCTTCAGGTTATTGGAGGATATATGACACACAAACTGGTTACACAGCAATTTCTTTAGAGGCACTGGGAGCCTTTGATATTTCAAAATTGTACAAAAATTACGGAGTGCCTAATGATTTATTGGTAAAGCTGAATATGGCAAACTGTACCATAAGAGAAATTGGGATTAGACCAATTTACAATGTAGGAGAGCAATCGAACATGAATTTTTTAAAGGTCATCCCAAGAATATCGCTTTTGCTTTTTAAGGCTTTCTTTAAGCGTTTGTGGGTAAAATATTTTTTCAGAAATTTTCATCCGTTATTTATTTTTTACAATCTATCATTTGTTTTTGGATTGGCATCTATGCCATACATGTATAAGATTTACAAATCCTTTGAAACGGGTCAGCAAATGAATTATGAGCCTCTATTTGCTTTTGTTCTTTTGTCAGTATTCTCTTTTCAGTTTTTCGCTTTTGCCATGTGGATGGATATCCAAGATAACGAACGTCTTTACAAATAAATGTAGCGTATGTGTGGGATATTGGGTGTTTTGGTGCAAAGAGAAGGAGTAAAAGTAAGGAATGAACCTCTTGCTACGGATCAGCTACAATCCTTGATTGATAATCTTTTTATTCTTTCAGAGTCAAGAGGTGTCGAAGCAGCAGGTGTATCCGTTAAAACTGGGTCGGACATTAGCACGATTAGAGCAGCGAAAAGGGCTTCCCAATTTGTTAACGAAAGCTCTTTTAAGAAGCTTTTGTCCAAAGGACTAAATCAAAAAGGTATTTTTTCCTTAATTGGTCATGCCAGGCTAGCCACGAATGGAATTCCTTTGGAGGGAAATAATCAACCCGTGATTTACGGAGGCATTGCAGCAGTCCACAACGGAATAATATTAAATGATGATGAGCTATTTAATGATATTAAAGTACTTAGGAAAACGGATTTAGACAGTGAGCTTATTCCAGCCTTCTTGACCCAAAAAATGTCACAGGGTGCTTCAGTGAAAACTGCTTTGTCTAAATTATACTCCGAGGCTAAAGGGACAATGAATATTGCCGCTCTTCAGGCAAAAGATAATGGGTTAGTTTTAGGAACAAATAATGGTTCTCTGTATTTCTTGGACTTCAAAAAGAAGGGTTTATTTGTTTTTGCCTCTGAAAAGGTTATTCTACTTGACGCTTTACAAGCTAGTGGGTTATTATCTAAAGACGATAGTGTAAAAGTTGAGCAGCTTAAAGCTAATCATGCTTTGATCCATAATGGCCAAGAAAGTGTAATTCATCAACTGGGTCTTATTAAACCTATAAAAAGTAAGGAGCCTAGCAATATATCAAAGTTTGAGAGCTCGGTGTTTTCAGCCTCCAAAGTTGGTGTTTGTTTTAAAGAAAAGCTTGAGTTAAGGTTGGCAATGGTGGAGGAGCTTAAACGATGTACAAAATGTGTTTTACCTGCCACCTTTCCCTATATTGAGTTTAACGCTCAAGGGGTTTGTAATTACTGTTTGGCACATCAGCCATTCACTCCGCTCGGAATGACTGCCTTTGAGAAAATGATTGAACAAAAAATGTCTGTTCAAGGTAAGCGAGGCAATCATGATTGTTTGGTTCCTTTTAGTGGAGGAAGGGACAGTAGCTTTATTTTGCATTACCTCAAGTCAGAAATGAACTTAAATCCTCTTGCGTATTCCTATGACTGGGGCATGTTGAGTGAAATAGGGAGAAGAAATCAATCCTTAATGTGCGCTGAATTAGGGGTGGAGCACATTATTGTGTCTGGAGATATTGCCAGAAATAGGGAAAACATTAATAAGAACGTCACGGCTTGGCTAAAGAAACCAGACCTGGGGACTGTACCGCTTTTTATGGCAGGAGATAAAGCCTATTTTACTCATGCTAATAACTTAATGAAAGAGCATGACCTAGGACTTTCAATAATGGGAGAAAACCTTTTAGAGACGACCTTTTTTAAAAGTGCTTTTGCTGGAGTAAAGCCTCAGCTTAATTCGAATGTCATCAGTAAGAGCACTCAAAAGAACACCTATTCTCTTGGTCTTGGACAAAAGACGAGTATGTTGTGGTATTACTTCAAGGAAATGCTCAAAAATCCAAGTTATTTGAATTCATCCTTAATCGATACTACTAAAGCATATTTGGCGTATTATTCGCAAGAACACCGGAACGTAAATTTTTATGAATATTTTCCTTGGGAGGAAACCACGATAAATGAAACCTTAATCAATAAATACGGTTGGGAAAAGGATCCGGAAAGCCACACTACATGGAGGATTGGAGACGGGACAACTGCTTTTTACAATTACATTTATTTGGTTTTAGCTGGATTTACAGAAAACGACACTTTCAGGAGTAATCAAATTCGACAGGGTGTCATTTCAAGGGAAGAAGCAATCGCTCATTTGAAAAGTGAAAATCTTCCCCGTTGGGATTCTCTTGAATGGTATTGTAAAATCACAGGAGTTTCGTTAGAACAGGCTTTAAATAAGATTGTTACGACAAAACCTGTGTTTTGATGATCCATTAAAGTGTTTAGAAATCAGGTTCTCTATTTACTGCTTTAATAGCCATGATATCCGGTCGAGTGAAAAGGCATAGTGTGTAATAAGTACAATAGTAAATATTAATGGCTACTTGATGTTTGCAGTACTGAAAAGTGAGAAAACAGCAAATCCGAATAAACAAAAATTGATTCCCCGCTATTCTACCTAAAGATTCCATTATACTGGATAACCTACGTTGTAGGGGCTCTGTTTTGTAGTTCTTGATTTAACGGAGTGTAATCAAGAACTACCGCATTCAGACAAGTTACGATTACATGCCGTTGGAGGTCAGGGCACTGTCCCTCCAGCGGCGAAAGTACAAGAGCGTTTTGGTTGTATTTTTTAATAAAACACTTTTTAGGTAGAACAGCGGGGAATCAATAAACAAAACTCAATAATTAATTGAATAATTCCTGATGCTGGAACGGGCACTTTACCTGACCTACTTGGGTCCTTATGGACAGCAGTTACCTTTTCTAGATGATAATGAAAACCAAAAAGAGGGCAATCATGAGAATGTATTTTAAAAATGTATCTGTAAGGTAGAATCCGTAAAGTCCTATTCCTTAGTTAGCAAGGAGTTCAAGTATAAATATTAAGGCGAGGTTCACTGGATGAGATCCCATTTTTTTGCCCAAAGGTGCCTTAATCCTTGAGTTTTGTTTCTTTTGGTTTGTTGTTGAACGCTGTAATAATTTCCTGAAATATGTTTGATAGTTGTTCGTGTATATTGACTTTTTATTTGAGGATTGTAACTGTCTCTCGACAAAATACATGTAACCTTTATGGACTTAATACGTATACCCTAGGTGAGGGGGTGTAAATCAGTTACTTAAACGTAAGCCCCGAAACATTAAAAATGGAATTGTACATAATTTGTCAGTAATTGTAAACCCTGATAAATGTTTATTGAGTATACTTAGGGTACAGTTATAGGATTTAAACTAAAAGTATTTAAATGCGTTATGTGGATAAATAGAAAATTTACGTTAACATTAAAAGTAGCCATTGCTCTTGCGATGTTGTTTGGTGTTACAAATAATTCTTTTGGTCAGTCTTGTACGCATACTTTTAGTGGGTATAGTGCAAGTACGACAGTTTCGGCTGGACAAATTTATTGTAGTACAGGTGAATTTAGCGGAGGTCTAACAGTTGCCTCTGGAGGGATAGTGCACTTGACCCATGGTCATTTGGCTGCGGGTGGTGCTGTTGCTGTTCAGCCCGGTGGGCAAATGGTGGTCTGTGGGTCACCTATTACGTTTTACGGTACTCTTAGTATTGCTGCCGGTGGTGAAGTCGTGCTGACTAACGGATCTCATCTTGTTGCGTCAGGGGGGTCTATTTCAGCAGTCGGTATGAAAGTAACAGGTGGAAATAAGCAACC
>JBLIBC010000095.1:0-9391 GCA_047632015.1 Glaciecola sp. | reverse complement strand
TTGTTTAAATATCTTTGGCATTCTTGCCAAGAAAGGCAAAAATAAGGAATCTTTGGGGAAAATATACTCAAACCGAATAGCTTTTGGGAATTTTACCGAAGGTTATTGTTTTCTTTCGCAAGGCGAAAAATTCAATCATAGCCGCAGCTACGTTTTTATTTTTAAACGATGAGAAAGGGAAAAAGAACGAGGGAAAAAACCGAAAAGCTATTCGGTTTGAGTATAAGGCCGTTGTTAACTGATTATTACAAACCACTTAACACCACATTCAACGGTGATTTTCCAAAAGGAAACCCCGACGATGATTTTTGTGAGTTGACTATTTTATCAAGTGAAAAATCGGCCTGAGAACAGTAGGATGCCCAATTGTTTTCAAAGGCGTATTCAGCCAAGTAAACTTGCTCTGTTTGACCAGGTGTTGGAATGAAAAACACCTTTTTTTGCAAGTAAATTAAATCCATTAAAGTAGTATATCCAGATCTTGAAATCATCGTTTCCGATTGCGAAACGACCTCTAAAAACTGCTGGTCATCACAGTCCAAATACAGTTTTACATTGTCTGGCAATGGTTCTGAAACCGAATAATTATAAGTTACAATTGCTAAACTTTCAGCGGATTCCTTAAAAGTTGAAATCAACAAATCAGTAAGATCTGTTTTATGTGGTTCTGGCCCACTAATCACTGCAACAAATTTATGTTTGATCGTTTGCTGTTGAACTGTTTCGTTATAAAATCGAGACAAGGCACCAACATAGTGAACCGGGATGTTAAGTTTTTGATGATCCTTTAAAGCGGACAAGTCTCCGGCTAAGTTTTCTTTAATTGGAAAATCTGGAACCAAACAAACGTCAAATTTTTCGATCAACTTTTTTTGAACTTTAAAAATGATGTTTTCAAAGTAAGGGAATCTAATATTTAACTGGTGAGTCATGAACAAACTTTTTACGCCATCTACATGAACGCCAAATCGATTGTCCGAAATAATTAAATCGAACCTGTGTTTTTCATGTAATTGCTTTACTCGTTTTTCCTCTTTTTTGATTCCATTATAAATAGAGGGTAAAGACAACAACATTTTCACCGCAAAGCCAACCCGTTTTGAATAGCCCACTTCGTAACCTGGTACTGATTCAAATTTTAAATTAGAAAAACGTTTTTTTAAATAATCTAAACTTGCTCCGTTGCCTCCTATAATTACTTCATCCCCTCGTCCCACATAATATTCTATCAAAGGAATAATTCGTGTTGCATGCCCAAGTCCCCAATCAAGTGGACATATAAATACTTTTTTTGACATGCATTAAAGATAATGTGCATTATTGTAACCTTCCTCAAATTGTACATTATATTGAAAAATTCTTACCTATTTTTACATTAATCAATTAAAACACAAAAATAATGATCAAAAAATTAGCCTTTTTATTACTCGGAACTACTTTATTTTTAAGCTCTTGTACCGAAGTTCCTTTTGTAGCAAACACGTCTAACGAACTATTAGTTGGACAATGGAACATTGACCAAGTTGAAAACGACGCAGCATTAGTAAGCGGAACCGAAATGGTAGCTTCAATTTTAGCTGACCGTTTTGTAGCAGGAAATAAATTGATTTTCGAAAAAGGAGCAAAGTTTGAAATAAAATCGGGTGATTCAAATGTTGTAAATGGAGAATACAGCATTTCAGAAGACAACAAAACATTGCTATTAAGTATTGAAGGGACTGTATATGATTATGATTTGGTTGCAAAATCAGAAACATCGTTTGGTCTTAATTCAGCAAGTGCAGGCGAGTCTACTAACATGGTAGTTTCACAACAACAGTAAAAAAATGGTTGCACTAATCACAGGAGCCTCTCGGGGTTTAGGTAAAGCGCTTGCCGTTTTTTTTGCGGACAAGGGTTTCGATTTGCACTTAGTAGCAAGGAATTCTGAATTACTAAACGAAGTAAAATCAGAGCTTGAAAATCAGTTTTCTGTGGACGTCAACGTGTACCCTTGTGATTTTTCGAACCCAAAAAACACCGAGAAATTAGCAGTAAAGTTATCCAGTACTATCCAGCAATTGGATATGCTAATAAACAATGCTGGAGTTTTTGAAATGGGAATTTTGGAGGAAAGCTCAAGCGAACAAGTTCAAAAATTATTGAACATCAATTTAATGGGTGCTTTTAATTTGAGTAAGGTGTTTATTCCGATGTTCAAAAAACAAGGTAAAGGCCATGTGTTTAACATTGGTAGCATTGTTACGGAGCATCCAAGAAAAGACATTGCAGCTTATACCATATCTAAGTTTGCTTTAAAAGGGTTGACGGAAACTTTACGTGATGAGTTAAAAGATTTCCAAGTTAAAGTAACTGAATTGATTCCTGGTTCCATTAATACTTCTTCTTGGGATGGAATTGATAACATTCCTAAGCAAGATTTTATTCAAACAGAAGAGCTTGTTCAAGCCATTTGGATGTGCTTTAACAACACCATTGCAAGTAACATTGAAACCTTAACCATTCGCCCTTTGAACAGGAATTTTTAAGACCATGGGGAAAGACAAACTAAAAAGATTCGCTGCAGTAGCGGAATACAAAAACGTATTGGAACCAACATGGGAAGAATCCATGACTCAAGAATACTTTTTGAAAGGAAAATGGGCTAAAGATTTTTTTAAGAACGACAATCCAATTGTACTAGAACTTGCCTGCGGAGGAGGAGAGTATACTGTGGGATTAGCAAGAATTCATCCTGACAAAAACTTTTTAGGAATTGACATCAAAGGAAATAGAATTTGGAAAGGTGCCACTATTGCCCTAGATCAAGGACTGAACAACGTCGGATTTTTACGTACTCGAATTGATTTCATTGAAAACTTTTTTACTGAAAATGAAATAAGTGAAATTTGGATTACTTTTCCCGACCCTCAAAAACAAAGCAACAGGGCTCGAAAACGATTGACACATACTTTATTTGTGGACAGGTACCGCAAATTTTTACAAAAAGACGGTTGCGTCAGGCTAAAAACCGACAGTACCTTTTTATATGAATTTACTCAAAATGTAATTCGAGACAATAAGTTCAAAGTCAATGTAGACAGCCCTGATGTATATGGGGGATTACTTCCTCCTCAACAAGAAAGTATACTTAACCGTGAACTCAATATCCGTACGTTTTATGAAGCGAAATGGCTAAAGGAAGGAAAACTGATTAAATACCTGGAGTTTAATATTTAAATTAAAAGTGGAATTAATATTTCATCGCAGATAGTTGTAAACCAAAAAAGTCACGTCCAACATCCTCCCCTTTTGGGGGAGTTAGAGGGGGCCCACAGCTAGAGGGTGCTTAAAGCAACTCTTCAGTCGGATCCCAATATACTTTTGAAAACGATTTAATTTGATCACCTTCCACTACAACGCCTTCATTCGCCAGTAATTCCTCCATTTTTGTTGGAGTAGAAAAGTGCATTTTACCTGTTAATAAACCGTTCCTGTTGACCACTCGGTGAGCAGGAATAGTGGGATCATAAGCATGGCATGCATTCATAGCATAACCAACAACTCTGGATGATTTAGCGGCACTTAAAAATTTAGCGATTGCTCCATACGAAGTCACCTTTCCTCTTGGTATCAATTTAACCACTTCATATATCTGCTCAAAAAAATCACTGTTCTTGGCCATGCTGTTATGGCATAAAATAAGTTAAAAAAATTGAACCAGTATTAAAATTTACTTGTACATTCATATTGGCACAGATAATAATGTAATAAATACCTTATGAAAAAAACACTAATAGCTCTATCAATTGGAATATTAAGTTTAACTGGAATACAAGCACAGCAACAGTCCTGTGGATTTGATATAGTTCATCAACAGTCCTTAAATGAGGTTCCTCAACTTGCAGAAGTATTTCAAGCGAACGAACAAGAAATACAAAGAATCATTGCTAAAAGAAAAACAAGTAGAAGGGCTGAAGATGTGTACACAATTCCGGTTGTAGTCCACGTAATTCATAAAGGTGAAGCAATAGGCGTTGGTAGTAACATTTCAGATGCTCAAATTAATTCAGGAATTACCCAAATGAACGATGCATTCCGTAATACTTCTGGATTAAGTGTAGATACTAAAGTTCAATTTCAATTGGCCTTAAAAGACGAGAATTGCAGTACAACAAATGGAATCAACAGGGTTGACGCTAGTGGTGTAGGTGATTATGCAACTATGGGTTTGGAAAAAAGCACAACCAATGGCGAATCAGAAGCTACTATTAAAGCTTTAAGTAGGTGGTCAAGCAGTTCTTATTACAACATTTGGATCATTACCGAAATGGACGACAGCAACGCTGGTGAAGGAGGTGGAAGTTTTACCGCTGGTTACGCGTATTTCCCTGGAGCTTCATCGGCTGTCGACGGAACAATAATATTACATTCGACTTTTGGAAATGTGGGTACAGCTGCTGGTGGAACAAGCGGAACGCTTATTCATGAACTTGGACACGCACTTAATTTGTATCATGTTTTTGAAGGCGACAACAGTGGTACTGCTTGCCCTGGAGCTGGAAACCTTTGTGGTAGTGGCGTGGGAGATTGTTGTGGAGATACTTCACCATATAAAAGAACACTATTCACCTGTCCTACTGGAACTGAATCATGTAGTGGTGCAGCATATGACAATACCATTAAAAACTACATGGATTATTCCTCAGACGCTTGTACAGTAATGTATACTGAAAATCAAAAATCAAGGATGAGAGCAGCTTTGGAAGGACCGAGAGGATCACTATTGTTATCAAATGCTTTAACCTCAGCAATGCCTGCTTTTTCAGTAACAGCTGCAACTTGTACAGGAACGACAACCTCTGCACATAGTGGAGCTGGTGTTAGAAATGTACAAATAAAAGGGAAATTAAATGTGAGTAGCGGAAGTGCACTAACAGATGGAGGGTATTTTAACAATGCTACTTCTTGTGCAGGAGCTGCAATTCTAGAATTAAGCACTCAATACGAATTTCACGTTTCAGTTCAAACTGTAAACAGACATCAAGTGAAAGCATGGATCGATTACAATGATGATGGAGATTTTACAGATGCGGGTGAAGAAATATTTTCAATTTCTGATATCGATGGATCAGTTTATGAAAAAGATTCTGTCAACTTTACGGTTCCTGGGACGGCTACTACATCAAAATATCTTAGAATGAGAGTTTTAACTGATTTCGCAACAGCATATGGCAACCCTGCGTTGACTACAGCCTGTGCTACAGTTACTAATGGAGAAACTGAAGACTATTTAATTTACATTAATAGTGGAACAACAGCAGCACCAGTAGCAGATTTTACGGTAAATACAACCACAGCTTGTATAGGAGATTCCATACAATTTTCGGATGCTTCCACTAACACTCCAACATCATGGTCATGGACAACTACTGGAGCAAGTCTTACATCTGGTACCGATCAATATCATACAGTGGTATACAACACCGCTGGTACTTATTCTGTTTCATTAACTGCTTCAAACGCGGGAGGAAATGATACAGAAACAAAAACTAGTTATATTACTGTGAGCGACTTACCTGTAGTTACGGTTAACAACGAAACCATTTGTGCAGGAGATCCTTCCGCATTTATGTCTGCTACCAGTAGTTCAACAATCGATACCTATTTGTGGAGCGGACTGGGTGTAGGAAATAATTACGGAACATTTGGTAATATATCTGGGGATTACACAGTAACTGTAACGACTAGTGCTGGTTGCGTTGGAACGGGAACTGGAGTTTTAACAACAAAGGCTTTACCTGTTGTATATGTTGGTGACAGCACCATTTGTGAAGGAGGTCAAGAAGCAATGTTTTATGCTAACAGTGACACTGCTGCTAACTCTTACGTTTGGAGTGCGAATGGAACAGGCACACAACATTATACTCAAGGAACTGTAGCTGGTGACTACGTAGTGACAGTAACAGATGTTAACGGGTGTACCGGAACTGGAATTGGAGTTTTGACAGTGCGTAGACTTCCAGTAGTAAGGGTCAATGACGAATCAATGTGTACGGGAGATGTTGCAGCAACATTCACAGCAGTTGCTGATAGCTTAATTTCTTATTATGAATGGAGCCATAACGGCACAGGTTATTTATCAACAACTACAGGAACTACCGCAGGCGATTACACAGTTACTGTTTATGACTACTGGGGATGTATGGCAAGAGATACTGCGATATTAACAGTTAATCCTCTTCCTATAATATCCGTAGATACATGGTTCCCATTGGATTATGATATCAGCATTGGTGATGTGACACTTACTTTTGGACAACCAGTCGGAGGAACTTATTCTGGTACCGGAGTAACAAATGGCATATTCAATACAGCATCCGCAGGAAATGGATTACATAGTATATCGTATGCTTATACGGATGGAAACGGATGTGGAGCTGATGTCATAACTGTTATAACAGTAAGCACATCTACATCAGTGCTTGGGGCTAGCGAACAAGGAGTAGCTGTTTCACCAAATCCATTCCATAATCAATTAGCAATAAAAACAGCCGGGGTGGCTACTAGCACTTATGCCTTAAGTGATGAAAGTGGAAAAGTAGTACTTACAGGAAGTGTGAACTCAGAAAGTAAAACCATCAATACGGAGAGTATAGCTCCGGGAATGTATTACTTGTCAGTTAACACTGGTGGTAGTGTTGCCGTTTATAAAGTGGTGAAATCGCATTAAATGATCGCATAAATAATATTGATTAAAAAAAAGGGAACCAATTGGTTCCCTTTTTTTTAATCCAACATTTCTAATCTTACGGAAACGTTTTTACAACGTTACGTACTTGATTGAAACGCATGTCAAACTAAATTAACACCAGATGCAATCAGGTGTTATGTAAAAATATTTACGTAAAAAATAAATTATTCTACGGATCCAGGCTGCACCATTTCCAACATAGAAAACAGCACAACCACCTTGGTAGTATCACTTTTAGCAACCATAACCAGTCATAGACAAGAAGTTTTATTTGCCAATAAAGTGGTTAGAAGTTCGCTCGTACTTCGTGCTTTTCCAAAATAAATCGATTTATTTTCCATATATTACCGGTCCTAAAAAAAGTTAAAAAAAACGAAACATTTTAGTATTATGTACGTACACCCTATTCGTAGCATCAACGAAAAATAAAAATTAGCATATGAAAAAAGTACTACTTGCAATCTCAATTGGAATATTAAGTTTAACTAGTCTTCAAGCGCAGCAAGCAACGTGTGGATTTGACGGCGCACATAAAGATGCTCTCAAAAATAATCCGGCAATTCAGCAAGAACTCGAAATAAACGAGAATAACCTTCAAGCAATAATTGCAAAGCGAAAAAGTAGTAGAAGAGCTGAAACCGTATATACAGTTCCTGTCGTGGTTCACGTAATCCACAGAGGAGAAGCAATTGGAGTTAGTGCCAATATTTCAGATGCTCAAATTGCATCAGGAATATCACAATTAAATGCTGCCTACAGCAACACAAATGGCGTAGGCGTTGATGTTAAAGTGCAATTTCAATTAGCTACATCGGATCCTAATTGTAATGCCACTACTGGAATTAATAGAATTGATGGGACTGTTTTAGCCGAATACGCTACCAGTGGAATGGAAAGAACCACTACAAAAGGAGCTACAGAAGCAGACGTCAAAGCATTGAGTAGATGGTCGAGCTCTGATTATTATAACGTTTGGATTATAACCGAATTAGATTCAAGTAATTACGGTGAGGGAGGTTCAGGAGTTTACACTGCTGGATTTGCTTATTTTCCAACTTCTTCAAATTTAGATGGAACAGTTATTTTACATGGAACATGGGGGAATACAGGTACTGCAGCCGGTGGAATTAGTGGCACCATTATTCATGAAATGGGTCATGCTATGAACTTGTATCATACTTTTGAAGGTGATGTAAATGGCACTACTTGCCCTGGATCAGGTAATCTATGTGGCTCTAGCGTAGGTGATTGTTGCGCTGACACCTCTCCATACAAAAGAACTTTGTACAATTGCCCTACAGGGACTGAAGCCTGCACTGGGGCTGCATATGACAATACAATAAGAAATTACATGGATTATTCTTCTGATGCTTGTACAGACAGGTTTTCGTCAGATCAAAAAGCAAGAATAAGAGCAACTTTGGAAGGTAGTAGAGCAAGCTTGTTGTCTGGAAGAGGTTTTAGATCACCACTTGCGAATTACACTTTAACAGCTGCAACCTGTACTGGAGTGATGAATCAAAAATTCAATAACATCGGTATCACAAATGTGCAAATTGTAGGAAAGCTTGATATTGCAAGTGGATCTGCATCTGATGACAATGGGTATTTAGATAAAACAACGTCTTGCGAAAGTTTAGTAGAGTTATATCCTGACACAACTTATACTTTTCAAACAACAATTGTAAGTACATCTTATGACCAAAAAGTTCGTGCATGGATTGACTATAACAATGATGGTGCATTTACAGCAGGTGAAGAAATTTTTTATAATGCAGCAATACCAAAAGCTTCTCCTACGGCATCTGCTAGTTTTACTGTCCCGTCTAACGCTACTACTTCTCAATATTTAAGAATGAGGGTGATGGTTGACCATACGTCAGTTTCAATAACTGGTGCTTGTGACCCATTAGAATATGGTGAAACAGAAGATTATATTATATACATGAAGACTGCTTCATCTCCAGCTCCTATAGCTGCTTTTTCTGGAAGCAGCACAACTATTTGTGCAGGTGAATCTGTCACATTTAATGATGCCTCAACAAACACTCCTAGTTCGTGGGCATGGACGACCACAGGAGGTAACCCAACTTCAAGCACAAGCCAAAACCAAGCGGTTGTTTACAATACACCAGGTACATACACAGTATCTTTAATTGCAACAAACGCAGGTGGAAGTGATACGGAAACAAAAACAAATTACATTACAGTAACCGCAAATAGAACAGTTGGAACGGCTTCTAGTACTCCAACATTATGTGCAAATACAGCGTTGACGAATATCACACATGCCACTACTGGAGTAACAGCTATTGCTTCTTCAAGTGGATTACCAGCAGGAGTGACTGCAGCTTATGCTGGTGATGTGATTACCCTAAGCGGAACACCTACAGCAAGTGGAACTTTTAATTACACCATTACTCCTACTAGTACTTGCGGTTCTGCTACAGCCACAGGAACAATTACGGTGACTGCAGACAGAACAGTCGAAGCCGCTTCTAGTACTCCAACTTTATGTATCAATACGGCATTAACGAATATTACACATGCTACTACTGGAGTAACAGCTATTGCTTCTTCAAGTGGATTACCGGCAGGAGTCACGGCAACTTATGCTGGTAATGTAATTACCCTAAGCGGAACACCGACAGCAAGTGG
>JBLIBC010000094.1:0-9428 GCA_047632015.1 Glaciecola sp. | reverse complement strand
GGAAGGACAGGAAGAATTTTCAATATTCATTACCTGACCAATAAAAAACTATTAGATTTTCCTATTCTTTTCCTTAGTCGATACATATTGGACCACAAGGATGATTATTATTTTGCACTGATGGGTGTATCCCAAAGAGGCAACTGGAAAGATTGGCTTTTATTTATGTTGAGAGCAGTAGAAAACACATCTAATATTACTTTCCATAAAATAAATGATATTGTATCGACAAAAGATGCCATTCTTGATTACGTCAAAAAAGACAAGCGAAAGTTTAAAACACCTGATGATTTAATTGAATTACTATTTACGCAACCATTTACAAAAGTAAAACACTTAGTGGAAGCGGGTATTTATTCCGAGAACACAGCGAGAGAATATCTTAATAAATTATGCGAAATGAATGTGCTAGAAAAGAAAGAAATTGATGGACATCATTACTATTTAAACCTTGAACTTTACAGAATTTTATCCGAATAATTTTCACCAAAAATCTGTTCAGTTCTCACCAGTCAAAATCTTTCAACTGCTTTAAAAGCTTCACCAAATGGCTTGAGCTTTGTCCTGCCTCGTTCACGAACGAAATAAAAGATCAACACACAGTGTTGGGCATTTCACAGTCGTACTAAACTATGCTTTCCTTCGCAAGGAATATTTCTCTATCTTAGCTTTTACTGTACCTAAACAAAAATCATTGCCAATTATGAAGCGTATATTTCAGTCTAATTCAAAACATAAAAATATTTTTAAGCTTTTACTAATTGCTCTGTTTTTCAGTTATAACTCATCACATGGTCAACCAGGCACAATTGACAGTCAGTTTTTAGTGAATGACGTTGGATTTAAATTAACCAGTGAACTCAACGGTAAAATTCAACAAGCATTACCCTTAAAAAATGGAAAAATCCTAATTGCTGGTAATTTTACAGGCTTTACGAAATGGGACATAAACCACATTGCACGATTAAATGCTGATGGTAGTGTTGACTCAACCTTTATATCCAGAGAAGGATTTAATGTGTCTTTTTTGGAATTTTTTGACATCACGGAATTAGCTGACAGCACTGTAATTTTAGTTGGAACATTCAACAGGTACAATGGTGACACGGTAAAAAACATAATTAAACTAAACCATGATGGTAGTTTAGATAAAAGTTTTTGCAAGGATGCTGATATCTTGGGTACAGTGAGAAGTATTTCTTTACAGCAGGACGGAAAATTTATACTAGGAGGGGCTTTCATCAAAGCCTATGGACAAGATTACCAGAGCCTTGTACGGTTACATGAAGACGGAACCCTAGACCCCACTTTTAATGTTGGCAATGAGTTTAGTCAGTTCGGCAACTCAACCATTTATGACACAAAAATTTTATCTAATGGATCAATTATCGCTGGTGGGAACTTTGAGGATTTTGCTGATTCTGGCAAACAAAAAAACCTCGTAACGTTAGATAGTAATGGGGCATTAGATGACAGCTCTATTAAATTCCACACCTCATCGCTTTCATCAGTTACCGCATTGGCAGTGCAAACAGATGGTAAAATTATAGCTGCGGAATATTATACTGGAAAATTAAAAAGATTTCTCGCAGATGGATCTGATGACACTGGTTTTTCGCAACCAAACTATTCAGGTACAGTCAACGAGATTAAAGTTTTGGCTGACAATTCAATATTAGTCATAGGGTCTGTAGTAAACAAATCAAATGCTACACAAAAAAGCATTTTGAAGCTTAGCAGCAATGGTCAGATTGACCCTTCCTTTTCCGGCCCAAAATCGCTGAATCATGAAGGTTTATCATGCAAAATTATAGGTGGTTCGAAAATTCTTTTAGCTGGTGCATTCAGCAGTTACGATGGAGGAGACTTTAAATATGTCACTGTATTAGATTTAAACGGAGCGATTGATAATCCAATTCACCTTAACAAGGGTGACCTCCCGTCTGGATTTGAAAAAGTCGTCAACAAAATTATAATACAGACCGACCAAAAGATTGTTGTTGGTGGTGACTTTAATTCTTTTTTTACTGATCCCGCTGGTAAAATAGCAAGACTAACTGCCGCTGGAGATCTTGACCATACTTTTAATACAGGGACAGGATTTGCTGGTGGAATGGTTAAGACATTAGCTTTTCAAGGTAGCAAAATCATTGTTGGAGGTACATTTAATTCTTTTGACGGAAACAGTGCATTTGGGATAGCAAGACTAAACAGCGATGGTTCGTTTGACGGTAGTTTTTCGTCAGGAACTGGCGTGGGTTACGGATGGTCAAGTAAAGGAAATCACCATGTGGCTGTTAATTGCATCGAAGTATTAGCCAATAACAAAATTTACATTGCAGGCAGAATTACGGAATATGACGGAAGCACTGCTACTCATATCGTTAGATTAAATAGTGATGGAACTCTTGATAATGGGTTTCAACCAGAGTATGACATTCGAATAGGTCAAGCAAATTATGGTGTAAAATCAATTGCTATTCAAGACGATGGAAAAATAGTGTTGGTTGGAAACATTTATACTACGACTACTAATGGAAATAGATCCTTTATTTTCCGTTTAAATGATGATGGTACCTTTGACGAAACTTATACAAATATAGACGGGAACTTGAGTACGTGGGCAAGAACTTGTGTAATTCAGAATGATGGAAAAATAATAGTAGCAGGGCTATTCGGAAGTGTCGGAAGCAATTGGGGAAATGGTGGTATTACCAGATTTAACTCAGACGGAAGTGTGGATGAAACTTTTAAATCAGGAACAGGTAGCTCAGGTGGTTCGATTTCAAAACTTGTTTTACAAAATGACGGAAAAATATTAGTGGGTGGAGAATTTGCATCGTTTAATGGTACTACTGCGGAGAAACTATTGAGACTAAATGCAGACGGTAGCGTAGACAATACGTTCAGTTCTGGAGCAGGGATCCCAGAAACAATTTATGGAACATCCTCTGTTACAACTTCATCAGTCATGGATATGGCAATACAATCCGACGGTAAAATATTGATTGGAGGTGAATTGTTCGCATACGATGGAACAGGTAGAAATCACTTAGCGAGGATTTTTGGTAACGACATTGCAACGTCTATGGAAGAAATCAATGCAGCGTCTGACCGAATCAATGTTTATCCTAATCCGTCCACTGGCATTTTTAGTTTAAGTGTGTTAGTGCAGCAAGCACAAGTAGTGGACATAAATGGACAGCTTATCTGGACAGGAAAAAACATTAATACCGTTGATTTGAATAGCTCCCCAAATGGCCTTTATTTTCTACGGATGGATGGGGTTTATAAAAAACTGATCAAGAATTAAAAACACAATAACATGATCACAAAAAATTCAGTATTTATCGCCACAAGTTTAGACGGTTTCATCGCAGATGAAAATGGCGACATTGAGTGGTTAAACGCCATTCCGAACCCTGGCAATAATGACATGGGCTACAATGAATTTATAGCTGGTGTAGACGGCATTGTAATGGGTAGGACAACTTTTGAAATAGTTTGTGGGTTTGACATCGATTGGCCATACAAAATTCCAGTATTCGTATTGAGTAACAGCTTGAATCATTTGCATGAGAAGTATCAAGACAAAGCTGAAATTGTAAAAGGACCTCTCAATGAAGTGCTGGATCACATTCATCAAAAAGGGTGTACCAGTTTGTACATTGACGGTGGAAGGACAATTCAATGTTTTTTGAAAGAGGACTTAATTAATGAAATCACCATCACTACCATTCCTTTATTGTTAGGAGGAGGTGTTCCTTTATTTGCTAAATTGCCAAAATCAACGGAATTCAAATGTGTTGATTCGAAAATTTACTTAGATCAGGTAGTGCAAAATCACTTTGTTAAAGTGTAGGTGTTCATTACTGATTTATCCAAAAAATATTATCAACTACTTTTTTAGTTAAGTTACAAGGTTCTATATTAAATTTTAAACCTTTCTGTAGGAGTGTAAGAGGATTTATTTCTTCGCCCTCTCTCTATAGTCTTTTGGGGAAATCCCCTCTTCGGACTTAAACACCTTATTGAAATGAGACACGTTACTATATCCTGTTTTATAAGCTATTACAGAAATGCTTAGGCCGGACTCAACAAGTAGTCTTTTCACCTCTGTTAACCTGACTAAATTCAAGTATTTTTTAAACGAACTTCCAAACTCATTCTTGAAAATCGTTCCTATTTCTCGGGAGGAAATCCCCACCGTTAATTGAATATCATTTAAACTCAATTCTGGATTAGCGTAATGATCAGCGACATAATTTACTACCGCTCCCACTTTTGAAGAAGCATCGCCATACTTATCTTGAATATTCACTTTAGAATAGGGCACCACTATTTTTTTACTTTTTATTATGCTGAAAATTAGAAGCCCTGCTCCTAACATAAATACTGTGATTCCAAACGAAGTATAAATGGAGCTGTTGTTTGTGTGAACAACTACCTTACGAATTGTCATTTTGTCCTCCACTCCTCTTCCCAACAATTGGCAAGATCCAATCACAATGTAATTTACTCTCGAAAAATCTATGTTGGTTAAATCTTCCTTTTTTAAATTGTGTTCCCTGAGCCACCAAGAAGGTATTTCAAAATCGTCAAGAGCTAATGAATAAAAGCCCTCCACATCATAATGTAATAAATAAGTTAATGGCAAATTGGACAACAATTTGTCTTTGTCAGTAAACCCTTCGTAATTCAAAGTGAAGGTGATTGGTATTCTTTTCCCTCGAAAAGAACTAAAATCAATGGCAATTGAATTGTAATTCGTCAGGTTAAAAAAAGGATTAACACTGTCTTTTCGATAAAAAAACAAAGCTGAAAAAGGCTCTAAAATATTTTTATTGTTAGTCAGTGTGTAGGTGAATTCAATAGCATCTTTACTTTGCAACTTACTTACTTCAGATTTTGAATAACCCGAATCAACAGTTTCATGGTAAGTCTCATAAAACACATCATTTTCAAATCCATTTCCAGAGAAAATATTTGATGAGGTAGTATCAACTTTAATGTATAGTGCTATCGAGCAAGCTATGAAAATCATCAAAAAAAGTTGTGCCAATCTATTTTTTCTCACTATTTTAATTATATTTTATTCATGAAATATAAAAATGTTTAAATGCTAAACCAACTAATTTGCATATTATGTTTTAAGCTTGATATTTTATGCACCACAACAACTATCAACCTTAATGCAAGTAATAAAAAGTTCAGGGCCTCCAAAAGGAATATCTTTAGTATCATACGAACCAAAACAACTCACATTATGAAAACTACTTTTAAAATAACATCATTAGTAGCGTCGTTCACGCTTTTGTGCATATCATGTACAAATGCACAAACTTATATCCCTGCCGACGATGCAAAAATTCAATACACAGGTAGGATCGATTACACTAACTCTTTACAACCTCAATATTCCTATCCTGGGGTTTCAATTAAGGCAAAATTTAATGGCACAGGGGTAAGCGCTATCATACAAGATCATGGAGCTGGAGCCTCAGGCACAACTAATTACTACAAAGTATTCATTGACGGTGTAATTGTAACCGAGCAATTAAAAATGGATACTGGTAATAAAACGTATTCCTTAGCAGCGGGATTATCTGCTGGTGATCATACGGTAGAAATAATGAAAATAACTGAAGGTGCTTCAGGAAAAAGTTCATTCATTGGATTCGAGATTAAAGGTGGAGCTCAAACTTCATTAGACTTACCAGCTAGAGCAGCTAAAAGATTAGAATTCATAGGCGATTCATGGACTTGTGGTTACGGTAACTTGTCTCAATTTGCATCAGGAAGCGCATCAATGGCCAACGCTGGTTATGTGGCAGAAAATGAAGATAACTACTACGCATGGGGACCAATTTCCGCTAGGGCACTTGGTGCTGAATATCAAGTTACTGCCATTTCAGGAAGAGGATTATACCGTAACAACTGGCAAAGCGACAATACTGGTTTAGCCACTGGAACTTTACCAAAAAATTACAACAACATCATGCAGGATAACGATGCAATACCTTATGATCATTCGTTTCATCCTGATGTGGTTTCAATTCACTTAGGGACAAATGACATGGCAGCTGAAGGTGAAGTGGGGGAATCTGCTAAACTAGACGACGCTGCATACCAAAATACGTACAGGGATTTCATTGTTAAAATACTTACAGAGCATCCATGTGCAAAAGTTGTGATGTGTTATGGTAACTCAAAATCAGATGGATACCCAAGTTGGACTAAACAATTGACCAGGTTAAGAACCATTACAAATAACCTTGCAGCCATGTATCCTGATGGAAATGTGGTAGGATTAGAATTACCTTACACTGCGGAAAGCTGGCCTGCCCAATCGGACGATTGCGGATATGGTGACGCATGGCACCCGTCTAAGTGCTCACATGAAGAAATGAGTGCAGTATTGGTAACAAAGATCAACAGTTTGACAGTAAGTTGGGGAACAACTTCTGGATGCACTTACACTTACAATCCAGGCACAGCAGTTGGTACTGCAGAAATTGCTAACTCAAATACAATTAGCATTTACCCTAATCCTGCTCAAAATAACATCGTAGTACAAGGATTAGAAAACAATGACTGGAGAATTATAAATCAATTAGGAGAAGTGGTACTAAGTGGCGATAAAAAAACTATAGACATTGAACCTCTTAGTACTGGTGTTTATTGTCTTTTAAGTACAAAAAACAACCAGTTCCAATCAGTGAAATTTATCAAAAACTAAGTCATATTATATGGTTGTTGCGGGTGTCAAAACCCGTAACCTAAATGCAATCCAAGACTTAAGTGGATACCCTCTGGATAATAAGTAATTTCAAATGCTGGCCCAATGTGAAAATTATGAATTCCCCACTCGCAGGAGGTTTCAAAGTGAGCTGTAAACCTTGGCTCCGTGGATCCTTTTCCGAAGGTAAGTCCAGGTGCCAAATTGATAGCAAGCTTATCAATTGGTCTAAAACAACCCACAAGACCAATTATCTTATGCTCATGATCATCATGACTTGAATCTTATTTATGTTGCTGATACTGGGAGATACTATCATTTTCAGAATTACTTAATGATTGAGCGTTTATACACAATGAAATCACGTTCATCAAACTAGTCAAAAGTATCCTGTTCATCATCTTCAATTATTAATTTTCGCCTCCGAGCTGATTCACTGTACTTCCTTCTTGGATTACATCAGTGTTATCAACTATCGCACCTTCTACTAGTTCACCTGAATCAAGCTCACCTTCTTTAGTATGCAGCTTCACAAAATCGTCCTCACTCCCGCCGCTTGAAATTAATCCCATCATCATGACCAGGTTAGTACCAATAATCACCAAGGCCAAGACTCCCTCATTGAAGGGAACAACCCCGTAATGTTCCACAATTTTATTAAACAATAAAATAGTCACTAAGCCCCTGGGAGCAATCAACATTTGTGGGAAAATGGTACTTCTGATAAACACTTTCAAATTCAATATTCTGATCACATATATTACAGCCATCACTGCAACAGCAATTACAATAGCTTGCGGATCAACTAAACCGTCAAGATTCATTGTCAGACCAAAAACAACAAAAAAGAAAGTCCTGATTAAAAAGGACGTTTCGTTAGTAATCAGCACAAACTCATGTCTTATTTCCTTCACTTTTACCTCGTTGATAATCCGCTTTAAAAACCCTCTAAAGAATACATGTGTGTTATTCAACACCACACCAAAAATTAAAATTATCATCAAGGCTGAATAGTGCATGTACTCACCTACCGAGAACAGCAGTGCCAATATTGCTAAAAACAAAAAGAACTTAATTTCAGTTTTTATTTTATGAAAAACATAAACCATGACATAACTAAGTACTACAGAAACGACCACTGATATGATCACATTCATGGAAATTGCTTCAGTGATACTTTGTCCAAGATGAGGTTCAATTAACCAGAATTCAAACAACATGATCCCAAAAATATCGGATAAAGTTGCTTCCAAAATCATGAATTCTTTTGTGGCAGGAATTAAGGTGTGGACACTTGGAATAACAATGGCACTGCTCACTACTGATAATGGAATTGCAAACAAAAATGCATCCGAAAAAGTACTGACACTGTCACTTAAACTGAATAGCACACCAGCTATTAACGAATTCGTAAGTCCTAATATTAAAATAGAAGTAGCAAATGCGGCGAAAATAGTTTTAAGTTTTGCCCTGCGAATTTTGATATCCAGAGCTCCTTCCAAGACAATCATCATTAACCCCACCACTCCCAATAAACTCAGAGGTTGTGTTAAGCTAGGAATCTCAATATCCATGAACTTCACCACATATTGAAGCGCGACACCAGTTCCAATTAAAAAAATAACCGACGGGATTTTAGTCCACCTTGACATTTGCGTAAACAAATAGGAAAACACAATCAGCGATGAAAAAATGATAATAATTAAATAAGGATCTTCCACGAGCTGTTTTTTCTAGGCTGTAAAGTTATCAGAAACTTTCAAATTCTTTGCCCCTTCACTCCAATTATAAAACCCTTTTTTTGTTTTAGCTCCAAGGCTATCCTGAGCTACCATTTCAACCAGTAATGGGCAAGGTGCATATTTAGCGCTACCAAATTCCTCATGCATTACATTGATGATAAACAAGCATACATCTAAGCCTATAAAATCCGCTAATTGCAAGGGACCCATAGGGTGGAACATACCTAATTTCATGATGGTGTCAATTTCTTCCACGCCGGCCACACCTTCATGCAAAGTATATATTGCTTCATTAATCATGGGCATCAAAATCCTATTGGCCACAAAGCCTGGAGCATCGTTAACTACCACAGGAATTTTCCCAAGTTGAACAGACAACTCCTGAATTTCATCCACTGTCTTTTGCGAAGTTAACTTGCCTTTTACTATTTCAACTAATTGCATCATGGGAACTGGATTCATGAAATGCATTCCTATCACTTTGTCAGCTCTTGAAGTTACTGAGGCAATTTTATTAATACTTATCGAACTTGTGTTAGACGCAAGAATAGCGTCAACTGGACAAAAAGCATCCAAATCTTCAAATATTTTAAGTTTCAGAGATTCTTTTTCAGTCGCCGCTTCGACGGCTAATTTTACGTTTGAAACCCCTTTTTTGAAATCAGTAGTCGTATTAATTCGTTGCAGAGCTCCCTCTTTATCCTTTAAACTGATTCTTTCCTTTTGAACTTGTCGTGTTAAGTTTTTGTCAATAGTATTTAGAGCTTTTTCCAGCAAAGTCTCATCAACATCTACTAATGATACCTCATGCCCAAACAAGGCAAACACATGTGCTATGCCCAACCCCATTGTTCCTGACCCTATTACCGCAACTTTCATTTTACATGTTTTCAATAACTAAAGCCGAAGCTCCTCCTCCGCCATTACAAATTCCAGCAGCTCCAATT
>JBLIBC010000093.1:0-9433 GCA_047632015.1 Glaciecola sp. | reverse complement strand
AAACATAAATTACCTTAAACCGAGGAAGTACGACGAAACAACCAAGCGTAAACGAACAGCTGAATTCCAATCAATAGAATATATGAAGAAGTGAACTCATATAGAAATATGATTAATGGTGAACAAATCATTTATTCTAAATAAACCACTATGGACTGAAAGTCCATAGTTTTTAATGTGACTGAAAGTCACGCCTCCACACTAATCCAGTATGAAGTCCGAATTGTTGTCGGTGTTAGGATTACGATGATGCTCTAAGTATTCATTCACCATTTCATCTGTAATATTACCTGTACTCCAACAACCAAAACCTATCGACCAAAAATGACGCCCCCAGTAACGTTTTTTCAACTCTGGAAACTCCTGCTGTAACTTTCGTGAAGTTCGTCCTTTCATTCGTTTCACTAACTCACTTACAGACTGAGAGGGACGATAACTTATATGCATATGGACATGATCCTTAGATACTACTCCTTTCAAAATCTCAACATCTTCTGATTCACAAATTTGTATCAACAGAGTTCGACATCGAATTTTAATATCATTTTCCAACACCGTATAACGATATTTCGTTGCCCAAACTATATGAACTGTTAATTGAGAGACAGTGTGACCGTTCGTCCGTTGATTATCCATAAACGAAAGGTAACATTTTTAGAAGCTAAAGCGAAATGCACTAAAAGTGCATAGTTTTAACTACACCTGAAACCAATAAAAAATTAAAATCGATCTATTTCGGTTAAAAACTCTTTTTTAACGATAAAAAAAATAAAATAATCGATGTAATATTATAACTACTTCAAGATTTTAAAAATTCCCTCACTAATACCTCAGCCCTTTTTTTAGCTTCAGCCAGCTCATCGTTCAGTATAATCTTATCAAAATTCACAGACCTTTCCACCTCTTTTGGAGCTTTTGCCAATCTTCTGGAAATGGATTCAGGGGTCTCAGTATCTCGACTTTCAAGACGCTCACGTAACCTATCAATAGACGGAGGCATCACAAATATTGCTAATGCCTTTTCTCCGAATGCATGTTTTAAGTTTAAACCACCTTCCACATCCACATCGAATATCACATGATTACCTTTGTCCCAAATTCTTTGCACTTCACTTCTGAGTGTTCCGTAAAAATTATCTTTGTACACCTCTTCCCATTCTACAAATTCCTTTTTACTAATCCTGTTCTTGAATTCAGTGACAGATAAAAAATAGTAATCCTTTTCATTTACTTCACCTGCACGTTGATTTCTTGTTGCTGCTGAAACGGAAAATTCCAGCCCAAACTTTTTACTCAACAAATGATGTACAAGAGTAGTCTTGCCTGCTCCTGAAGGAGCCGAAAATATGATTAGCTTACCCATTATAGTATGTTTAACAACTGTTCTTTAATTTTTTCCAACTCGTCTTTCATCCCAACTACCATTTGTTGCATTTCCGAATCATTGGCTTTAGAACCAATCGTGTTTATTTCGCGTCCTATCTCCTGGCTTATAAAAGCTAACTTTTTACCCTTTTCACCATCTAAAGCAATTGTTTCTTTAAAATAAGTAGTGTGACTTCTCAACCTTACTTTTTCCTCAGTAATATCCATTTTTTCCAAATAGAATATCAATTCTTGCTCAAAACGGTTTTTATCAAGCAATTTATCATGAATATCTTGCACCGCTGAATTCAATTTTTCCTTAATTTTTAATGTTCGCTGTTTGTCTCTATCGATGACTTCCTCCAATTTTTGTTCAATGTTACTAATCCGTAAATCAAGATCCTCGTGTAAATTTTTACCTTCCGCCTCCCTAAAGGACAAAACATTATCCAACGCAGAATCAACACCCTCAAGAACGGCTAACCACTCCTGTTCATTAAAATCCTCCTTTTCGGTTGACATCACCTCAGGCATTTTAAGAATTGCCGCAGTTAGTGCTCCATCCGGTTTAACTCCTGTTATTTCTGTTAATTGACTAACGTAATTGTTAAATATAACTGGATTAATTTTTTGACCTCTATTCCCTTCCGCGGCCGAAAAGTACAAGGAGAACTCAATTTTTCCACGTGTTAACTTATTAATGATAAGCTTCCGTAATTCCAGCTCCTTGGATTTAAACATGCTCGGCATCCGCACGGTCACATCTTGCTGCTTAGAATTCAAGCATTTGATTTCTATGTTGTAAGATTTATCTTCAAAGGTAAATTGAGCTTTACCAAAACCTGTCATTGAATAGGTCATACTATTGGATTAAAATTGAAGCACAAATTTAACAAAGCTTTAGGAATTAACAATAAGCTATTTATGTTCACTTTCAGTAAAACAAAAGTTAAGATGCTTTGATTCCCTGGGGAGGCTTTCGTTTTCTGATAATCTTTCTTTTTTTACTACCGTTGTAGGCGTCTATACTTTTTCTCCTGTGGTCTTTTTTCCAAAATTTCCAAAACTTAAACGATCGCTTTTTTGAAGTAGTCGAAGAGTAACTGTCACGTCCTTCTTTTACCGAATTTTTTGCGTTGTTATTCGAGTAGCTATCATGATAATCCATTGATTTAGATTTACCACTGGAGCTTGCATAACTATCATTGTGCGTTTTTTTCTTGTATTTATTTGAAGCTGAACTGGCATACGAATCTCTGTGCTTTCCGCTTTGACAGCTAAACATTGTGATAACACAGCACATCAATATGAAAAATTGTTGCTTCATTTATTAAATTTTCAAGCCCTATTCTTTGGAGTATACGTTAGCAAAGACTATTTTGTTACTATAAAAAAGTGCCCCGATATAGGGAGAGCAAAAGAACAACATTTTTGGACAAAGAAATAAAAACTGGAAAAATATTAATCGCGGACCCTTTTTTACAGGACGGTGAATTTACGCGTAGTATTATTTTATTGACCAGTTTTGAAAAAGACAACACCATGGGTTTTGTATTAAACAAACCTACCGATGTGAAAGTCCATGAAGTTTTTGCCGATTTTCCAGACTTCAATTCCAAAGTATTTATTGGCGGCCCTGTTGATCAAAATTTACTTTTTTTTGTACATATCTGCGGTGATTTAATTCCTAATAGTATCCCAATTACTAAAAACGTGTATTTTGGGGGAGATTTCGAAACAATGAAAACCCTTATTGAAACCAAAAAAATCACCAACAAAGACATCAGGTTTTTCTTAGGATATGCTGGATGGGGTGAAGAACAACTAAAGGAGGAGATTCACAATGAAGCTTGGTTGGTAGGAGGCTTTAAACTTTCTTACTTGACTACTTTAAAGCCAAATCAGATGTGGCATAAAGCTATAAAATCAGAAAAACCGGAGTATGGTGTTTATAGTGAATTTCCGTTTACGCCATCGTTGAATTAATTTTTGTTTCAATTAGTCCATCTCCTATTAATTTTCAATTGAAATCACTTGTTTAATAAGAGTTGCTTTTCAAATGAGCACACTTCTTCACGAGTGTATATCTTCAATTGTATTTAGTTTTTCCCTTTGCTCGGTAAATCTGGATGCACCCTTATCCGTTTATCCTTCCTCTTTAACTTCTATTCTTCAATTTACTATCTCGAATAAAGTTGTTTAATACGATCGGCAGATGAATCCCTCTTATTCAGAAATGGACCGTACTTTCAATTACACCCATAAAAAAAAGGGCTAAAAAGCCCTTTTTTCAATTAATATCTACTTGACTATTTTTTCTTTACTTTCTCTACTTTGTTATCATAGGAAATCCAGTACTCACCTTTATCGAGTCCGGTAAAATCAACTTTGGTACCTATGCCCTTTTTAACAAGTACACCAAATTTGTTCACCAATTCGTACATGGTTTCAAGTGATGCTCCTGTTGGACTTCCAAATGTAAGTTGATCCTTAACTTTGTCTTTGTCACTAGTAATAAAAACCTCAGGAGTTTTTGACCTGATTAATTTAGCTACTTTAGAATAGTGTGGCTTCCTAGTATGATCCACTTGCTTTAACCTGAATTTATTAGGTCCTGAATGAGGTTTAGCTTGAAAAGTATAATTGTTTGTACCCTGTAATCCTTTTCCTTTTACTTTACCAATTTTCACCCATTTGTTCCATCTAAATTGCTCTACAATGTACGGTAACGAACCTGACTCACCAGTCGTTGACCATTTCAATAAACCCTCTTTAGATACGTTTATGGATGTAATTTGAAAAGTACTACTAGCTTTTAGCACTTCCGGATTTAGTACTCTAGGAGTACACCCGTCTTTGTAAGTGATTTTAACAGTAACTGATTGACCTCTGAATAATTGATAACTAGAGAAGTCAATTTCAAATGCACTTGAATTTATTTCATCAATTGATTGTTGATCATTTACTGAAACGTCAATTACACAAAAACCAACTCCTGATGACGAAAATGGGTTTTGAACATACAGGTTTTCACCTTGATAAGTTCCTTTTACAACCATTTCATCCTGAGCAATTGCCCCAAAAGTGGTTAACAGTACGATGCCAATTATATTAAGAATAGTCTTCATAGTCCGTGTTTTCCAAAAGCAAATTATAACATTATGCTCCAAAAGCCTACAATAATAAGTATAAATAGGGATATACCCAAACCAATTTTATTCATTTACACTTATTTCTATTTGCAGCTTTTTAATTTTTAAATACTGGTACTGTTGAACAAGCTTCACCAAACATGAGTGACTTAACCACGGGTTGCAAAATACTGGTGATAGCAATGTATGCGCTTTCAGGTATATCCCCTCCACAACCTTTTACAATAACCCTTTGATTATCAAAGTTTTCGATGTCCAAATTCTCAATCGCTCTTTTTAAAATTGCACCTTCTAAATGAGCTTTATTTCCTCGGATCACCAACTTCGCGTAAGAACACAAACTTGATGCCAGTAACATATATACCCATAATGGAATGATCGCATCTTCCGAACAAGTAATTCCAACAAACTTATTTTTATACTGTAACCAGTCGTGATTTTTCACTTTTTCTCTAAAATCATTTTCCTTGATCATGATACCTTCGTACATAAAGTCCTTTACATCCACAATCGCTCTTTCACCATCTGGCACAAAATCATTTAAATCAAGGCTAATTAAACCACTTTTATCTACTTTGTTTTCAATCATAGTTTTGTCTTTAATCGTCGAATCTTTTTAAAATAGGTTGGTACGCGTCAATGCGTCGGTCTCTAAGAAATGGCCAAATTCTCCGAACTTTATCTGCACATTTTAAATCAACTTCAACTATAAGAGCTTCCTCTTTTTGATGAGCCATTTTTAGAATATTTTCACCTTGAGCTCCTACCGCAAAGCTGTTTCCCCAAAATTTTATGCCACTTGTCTGATCACTTGGATCAGCTTCCTCCCCTACTCTGTTTACAGTAACAACGGGTAATCCATTTGCTATAGCATGCCCTTTTTGAACATTGACCCATGCGTCCAATTGTCGTTGTTTTTCCTCCTTTGAATCCCTTGTGTCCCAACCAATCGCAGTGGGGTAAATTAACATTTCTGCACCTTTTAACGCCATTATTCTAGCAGCCTCAGGATACCACTGATCCCAACACACCATCACTCCTAATTTTCCCAAGGAAGTTTGAATGGGTTCGAAACCAGTATCCCCAGGAGTAAAATAAAACTTTTCGTAATACCCAGGATCATCAGGAATGTGCATTTTTCGATAAGTTCCGGCAATACTACCGTCCTTTTCAAACACTACTGCTGTATTATGATAAAGTCCTGCCGCTCGCTTTTCAAAAACAGAAGTAACGAGTACGACTTGGTGTCTTTTTGCAATAGCACTATAATAATTAGTGGATTCTCCAGGAACGTTTTCAGCTAAGTCGAAATGATTAGTAGTTTCTGTTTGACAAAAATACAAGTGATCATGCAGTTCTTGTAGCACAATTAATTGCGCCCCCTCTTTTGCCAATAACTCTATTTTGGTAGCCAAATTACTTTTGTTGCTTTTAGAGCTCTCCTCACTTTTATGTTGAACAATTCCTACTTTCATTTATCCTGTAAATATTGCATAACCTCCTTTAAAACGCACCTGACATGAACCCTTTTGGATATTGCATGGTGGCGCAATGCAAAGAACCTCCTTGTGCAATTAAAGCTAGACAATTAATTGATATTATTTTTCTATCAGGGAAACAAGTTTTTAACACACTTTGCACTTCATTATCTTGCTTCACTGCATAACTAGGAACCATCACCGCATCATTAATGATTAAAAAATTAACATATGTAGCGGGCAATCGTTCATTTGTTTGAGGATTATAAATTGCTTTTGGCATGGGTAGTGGAATCATACTTAAGTTATATGCGGCACAAAGCACTCCCAATTCCTTTTCCATTAAAAAAAGTTCTTGAAAATGTTCATCACTTTCATCCAAGCATTTTACATAAACTAAAGTATCTCGATTAACAAACCGGACCAAAGTATCGATATGCCCGTCTGTGTCGTCTCCATATATTTTTCCGTGTTTTAACCACAGCACCTTATCAACATGTAAGGTTTCTTGAAGTGTTTTCTCAATTTGCAATTTGCTAAGCTCACCATTACGGTTTGGATTTAGCAAACATGACTCGGTAGTTAACAACAACCCATGTCCGTTACTTTCAATTGACCCTCCTTCCAACACAAAATCACTCTGATCGCTGTAAACTACATCATTACTAAATGACTTTTGTTGATGCAAAATTCTTGTTTGTTCATTATCCAATTTCCATTCAAACTTATTTCCCCAAGCATTAAACTTAAAATCAAGTAAGTGCGGCACTCCCTCTTTTACAATGGAAATACCACCATAATCCCTCACCCATGTGTCATTATAATTAGCATAAGTAATTATCAATTTTGATTGCTCCTTCCCATTAAATATTCCCTCAACATCATAACCAACTGGAAATACCACCAGCAACGCTTGCCTACCTATTAAAGCTTTGACCAGCTCGATGTAAAAGCACACTATACTTTTGTAATTCGTATTCCAATCTGAATCCTGACTTGGCCAAACCAAATGCACAGCACTTTGAGGGTGCCATTCGGCTGGGAAATAAGATCGATTTTGGCTGTGAGACATGAGGACAAATATACGCACTACAAGCTATTCATACTACAAAAATACCTACCTTTGACACTCAAAATTTTACAAAAATGAGCAGCAAAATTAAAGCAGGAATAGTAGGAGGAGCAGGATACACTGGTGGTGAATTAATACGTATTTTAATTAATCACCCACAAGTTGACATAGACTATATATATAGTACAAGTAATGCTGGCAACCCTTTACACCAAGTTCACAAAGACTTAATTGGTGAAACAGATTTGTTTTTTACCAAGGACTTGAAAAAGGTAGACGTTTTATTTTTGTGCCTACCTCATGGCACATCTCATGTTTTTTTGGATGACAACAACATCAGTGAAGACACCAAAATAATTGATTTAAGCACTGATTTTCGTCATTCTATTGAAGATTTTTCAAGTGATAAATATGGGTTTGTATATGGACTTCCTGAATGGCAAAAAGACAAAATAAAAGAAGCTACAAAAATTGCTAACCCTGGTTGTTTCGCTACGGCAATTCAATTGGCATTACTTCCGCTAGCTGCCGATAAAAATTTAAATGACAGTGTTCATGTCAGCGCAGTTACTGGATCCACAGGTGCTGGACGAATGCCAACTGAATTTTCACATTTCAGCTGGAGAAACAACAACATCAGTGTTTACAAACAATTTACGCATCAGCATTTAAAAGAAATAAAGGCAACGATGAAACACTTGCAAGGGAACTTTGATCGCGCTGTGAATTTTGTTCCTTATCGCGGGAATTTCTCTCGTGGGATATTAGCATCAGTTTACACGGAGTTTTCGGGAAGCGAAAAAGAAGCAAAGCAACTTTATGCTGACTATTATAAAAATCATCCTTTTGTGCATTTAGTGGAAAGCAACTTAGATTTAAAACAAGTCGTAAACACCAACAAATGTGTGCTTCAAGTGGAGGTACACGAAGGACAATTGTTTGTAATGAGTGCAATTGACAACTTAATAAAAGGAGCTAGTGGACAAGCAGTTCAAAACATGAATTTGATGTTTGGATTGGGTGAAAAAACTGGTTTACAATTAAAAACATTGGGATACTAGTACGTTCCGTTTAAGCTTTTAACATGAAATTATTCGACGTATATCCCCTTTTCCAAATTGAACCAATAAAAGGGTCAGGAGCCTATATTTATGACAAAGAAGGTATAGAATATTTAGATTTCTACGGAGGTCATGCTGTCATTTCAGTAGGTCACTCACATCCATATTATGTGGAGAAAATTAGCGCACAACTAAATCAAATTGGATTCTATTCTAATTCAGTATTAAATAGTTTACAAAAAGAATTAGCTGACAAATTAGGAGCGCTTTCGGGTTATGATGATCACCAACTGTTCTTGTGTAACTCTGGTGCTGAAGCAGTAGAAAATGCCTTAAAAATGGCCTCTTTCAAAAACGGAAAAAATAAGTTTATAGCTTTTAAAAAGGCATTTCACGGTCGAACTTCTGGCGCATTACAAGTAACGGATAATCCTAAAATAAGAGCACCATTCAATTTAAATCCATCCATCGTTCATTTGTCTTTTGGTGATTTAAATGCTGTAGAAAACAAACTAAACACAGGTGAAATCAGTGGAATCATCATCGAAGGAATTCAAGGGATTGCTGGAATCGTTGACCCTGGAAAGGAATTTTTACAAGGATTAAGAGCTTTGTGTGACAAGTATAACGTTGTCCTTATTATAGACGAAGTGCAAAGTGGCTATGGTCGAACAGGTAATTTTTTCGCTCATCAACAAGCGGAAATCAAAGCGGACATCGTGACAATTGCCAAAGGAATGGGTAATGGATTTCCAATTGGAGGTGTGTTAATTGGACCTGAATTTGAAGCTAGTAACGGCTTACTTGGAACTACTTTTGGGGGAAGTCATTTGGCTTGTGCAGCTGGAATAGCAGTTCTTGACATCATTAAGGATCAAAAGTTAATTGACAATGCAAAAGAACTCGGAACCTATCTTAAAGAAGAAATTAAACAACTCCCTGGGATCGAAAAAATAACTGGTCGCGGTTTAATGCTAGGCGTTTTAGTAAAAGAAAACGGTAAAGAGCTTCGCAGTAAATTACTTCACGAGCATAAAATATTCACCGGTAGTGCAGGAAACCCTAATATCTTACGATTATTACCACCATTAAATATTACCAAATCAGAATGTGATAAGATTATCACAGCATTAAAAGAAGAACTTAAATAAAGTAGTTCTTTTTGATCAATATTTTATAGTTGTGTTGTAAATTATATTTTATTGTTTGTATTATTGCAATATAAATAATAAATAGGTTTGAAATCAGAAACTATTAGCCGACTAGCTTTATCCGTTATCCCTAGATTGGGAGCAGTAAAAGCAA
>JBLIBC010000092.1:0-9554 GCA_047632015.1 Glaciecola sp. | reverse complement strand
TCAGCCCATAAACTAACCATATCAGATGAAGATAATTTATCTCCTGATGATTTATGTAAATGATAAACTCCTTCGTCTTTTAAGTAGAATTCCGCGGCAGCAGCATCCATTGTAATCCAAACATCTTCACCCGGCTTGTAACCCGCCTTTTCAATTGCTTGCATAATCACCTCTAAACTCTCCTCATTTGATCCTAAGTTTGGTGCAAAACCTCCTTCATCACCAACATTGGTACTCATTCCTTTTCCTTTCAACACATCTTTAAGGTTGTGAAATATCTCAGTTCCCATTCTCAATGCATGAGAAAAAGACTCAGCTCCTACTGGAGAAATCATGAACTCTTGAAAATCAATGGAGTTATCAGCATGAGAACCACCATTAATGATATTCATCATTGGAATAGGTAAAGTATTAGCATTAACACCTCCAACATATTTGTACAACGGTAACCCTGCATTGTCAGCTGCACATTTTGCCACAGCTAATGAAGCTCCTAAAATAGCATTTGCTCCTAAATTTCCTTTGTTTGCAGAACCATCCAATTCGATCATCGCTGCATCAATTTCATTTTGATCAAAAACGTGTTTTCCTATTAAAGCATCGTTGATTACTCCATTTACATTTTCAACAGCTTTTAAGACCCCTTTTCCAAGGTAAATTCCTTTATCACCATCTCTTAACTCAACCGCTTCATGGATTCCTGTAGATGCTCCTGAAGGAACTGCTGCTCTACCAAAAACTCCATTCTCCGTAATTACCTCAACTTCTACAGTAGGATTCCCTCTGGAATCAAGGATTTGTCTTGCGTGTACTTTTGCGATGTAACTCATAATTTATCTAGCTTAATTGTTAATTCTTATTTTTTTAATAACTCTACAAATTCGTCAAATAAATACCTTGAATCATGTGGTCCTGGAGATGATTCAGGATGATATTGTACTGAGAATATGTTTTTACCTTTTACTTTTAAACCCGCCAAAGTGTTGTCATTTAAATGCTTATGCGTCACTTCCACATTAGGACTGTTTTCAGCATCTTCAAGGTTTACCACAAACCCGTGATTTTGTGATGTAATTTCACCTTTACCTGTGCTTAAGTTTTTAACTGGATGATTAATTCCTCTATGGCCATTGTGCATCTTTGAAGTACCTAAGCCATTTGCAATTGCAATCATTTGATGTCCTAAACAAATTCCGAAAACAGGTAATCCTGCAGCCAATAAAGTTTTAACCTCAGCTTGTACATTATTCATTACAGATGGGTCACCTGGTCCGTTCGATAAGAAAATCCCATCAGGATTCCAATCCAATAAATCTTTAGCTGGAGAATCGTGAGGAAATACTTTCAAATACACTCCTCTTTCACTAATGCATCTTAATATGTTCTTTTTTATACCTAAATCCAATACTGAAACTTTAATTGGAGCTCTTTCATCTCCATAGAAAAAAGATTCTTTTGTAGACACTTCAGATGCTAACTCCATACCTGCCATTGATGGTATTTTCGCTAATTTAGCTTTCAGGTCTTCCACTGACACTTCATCAGATGAAATCACCGCATTCATTGCTCCCTTACTTCTAATGTGTCTAACTAAAGACCTAGTATCAATACTACCAATAGAAACCACCCCCTCCTTATCTAAATAATCTTGTAATGAACCTGTGCTACTTGCTCGACTGTACATCTCCGAGAAGTTTTTACACACCATTCCTGCAATTTTCACAGAATCAGATTCTACCTCATCTTCAGTTACCCCGTAATTTCCAATGTGTGCATTCGTCATCACAGCAATTTGTCCGAAGTAACTAGGATCCGTAAATATTTCTTGATATCCGGTCATGCCTGTATTAAAACAAATTTCTCCAAAAGTCGTTCCTTGCTTTCCTGCTGAAACTCCATGATAAACAGTTCCGTCTTCCAAAACTAACACTGCTTTTTTCTTAGGTACGTACTTCATTTTATTGATACGGCTTTATTCAATTTGTAATCTTTCTTTTCACGTGCAAACATAAAAAAAGGATAGTGCTAAAAACACCATCCTTCTTTATTTTTATTAACTAAATGCTAACATTATTCCTATTTATCGGAATCGCCTTTTTTAGCTTCGTCTTCTTTTCCTTCTTCCTTTTCAGCTTTAGGAGCTTCCTCAGCCTTAACCTCGGCAACAGGATTTTCCTCAGCTACTTCAACTACTTCTGCATCTTCGATAGCCGCCTCAGCTGGAGCTTCGCTTGTTACCTTTTTCTTAGTTCTTCTTCTAGATTTTTTCTTAGTAGAACCAGCGTCCAACATACTATCGTTAAAGTCAACCAATTCGATCATACACATCTCAGCGCTGTCTCCACTTCTGAACCCAGTCCTTAAAATTCTTGTATACCCTCCTGGTCTTTCTCCAACCTTAGCTGCAACAGCACTAAACAATTCTTTGATTGCATCCTTACTTTGTAAGTAAGAGAATGCTACCCGTCTAGAGTGTGTAGAATCTGTTTTAGATCTTGTTATAATTGGTTCTACATATTTCCTTAACGCTTTTGCTTTTGCAATCGTAGTGTTAATTCTTTTATGTACTATCAGACTAGCTGCCATGTTAGAAAGCATTGCTTCCCTGTGACCCTTTTGTCTTCCTAAGTGATTAAATTTCTTTCCGTGTCTCATTACTAATTATTTTAGCGTATTCTTTGTCTTATTAATCTTTGTCTAAGTATTTAGCTACGTTCATTCCAAAAGACAAACCTTTTGTAATTACAAGCTCTTCTAACTCCGTTAATGATTTTTTACCGAAGTTTCTAAACTTTAACAAGTCATTCTTGTTGTATGATGCTAAATCACCTAAAGTTTCCACGTCAGCAGCTTTCAAGCAGTTTAATGCTCTAACTGATAAATCCATGTCAACTAATTTTGTTTTAAGCAATTGTCTCATGTGTAATGAAGTTTCATCAAATTCTTCAGCAGCAGATTTCTCCTCTGTGTCCAACGTGATTTTTTCATCAGAAAATAACATGAAATGGTGAATCAAAATTTTAGCAGCTTCTTTCAAAGCGTCCTTTGGATGAATAGAACCATCAGATTTGATGTTTAGGATTAATTTTTCATAATCTGTTTTTTGCTCTACTCTGAAGTTTTCAACGCTGTAGTTTACATTTTTAATCGGTGTAAAGATTGAATCTACAAACAATGTCCCAGCTGCAACGCCTTCTTGCTTGTTATCTTCAGCAGCAACATATCCTCTTCCTTTTTCAATTGTAATTTCCATTGAAAGCTTCACTGAAGATTCCATGTTACAAATTACTAAGTCTGGGTTTAATATTTGAAAACCAGAAATAAATCCAGCTAAATCACCAGCTTTTAATTGATCTTTACCAGATAATGAAACAACTATTTTTTCGTTATCCACATCATCAATTTGCTTTTTGAAACGAACTTGTTTCAAGTTAAGCATGATTTCAGTAACATCTTCTACAACTCCTTTGATTGTAGAAAACTCATGATCAACTCCTTCAATTCTGAATGAAGAAATTGCGAATCCCTCTAAAGAAGAAAGTAAAATTCTTCTTAACGCATTTCCAATTGTTAAACCAAAACCTGGCTCTAAAGGACGAAACTCAAATTGGCCTTCAAAATCATCAGACTCAATCATTATTACTTTATCTGGCTTCTGAAATGTTAATATCGACATATCTTTTGTTTTAATAATTATGATTACTTAGAGTACAATTCAACAATTAATTGTTCGTTGATGTTCTCAGGAATTTCTTCTCTTGTTGGTATTTGGATAAATTTACCTGCTAACCTTGCTTTATCAAATTCAATCCAAGAGAACGTTTTAGCACTTGCTTCCAATGAGTTGGAGATTATTTCTAAAGACTTAGATTTCTCTCTTACTGAAATTATATCTCCTTGCTTAACAATGTAAGAAGGTATGTTAATTAAGCCACCATTTACCATGATGTGCTTGTGATTAACAATTTGTCTTGCACCACTCCTTGTAGGGGAAATACCCATTCGAAAAACTACATTATCAAGTCTTGCCTCACATAACTGCAATAAGTTTTCACCTGTAATACCTTTACTTCTTGAAGCCTCTTTAAACATGTTAGAAAATTGCTTTTCTAATATCCCATAAGTGTACTTTGCTTTTTGTTTTTCCTCTAACTGAACCGCATATTCCGACTTCTTACCTCTCCTTTTAGTGTTCCCGTGCTGTCCTGGACCATAATTTTTTCTTTCCAAAACCTTATCAGGACCAAAAATTGGTTCTTGAAGTTTTCTTGCTATTCTTGATTTAGGACCTGTATAACGTGCCATAATACTTTTTTAAATTAAATTTAAACTCTTCTTCTTTTCGGTGGTCTACAGCCATTATGTGGCATAGGAGTAATGTCTTGTATTTCTGACACTTCAATTCCCGAATTATGTATACTTCTCATTGCAGACTCACGTCCTCCTCCAGGTCCCTTAACAAAAACCTTTACTTTTCTTAACCCTCTTTCGTAGGCAATTTTTGCACAATCTTCTGCAGCCATTTGTCCAGCGTAAGGAGTGTTTTTCTTGGAACCTCTAAATCCCATTTTTCCGGCAGATGACCATGAAATCACCTGACCTTGATTGTTAGTAAGCGATATAATTATGTTGTTGAAAGTAGCATTGATGTGACATTGCCCAACAGCTTCAACTTTAACCTTATAATTCGCTTTTTTACTTGCTTTAGCCATAAATAAACATTTATTATAATCTGATTACCTACTTGGTAACCTTCTTTTTATTTGCAATAGTTTTTCTTTTACCTTTTCTTGTTCGGCAATTGTTTTTGGTTTTTTGACCTCTTAAAGGTAAACCGACACGGTGCCTGATTCCTCTGTAAGAACCAATATCCATCAATCTTTTGATGTTCAATTGCACTTCGGATCTTAATTCACCTTCAACTGCAATTTCCTCAGTAATGTACTCCCTGATTTTTTTAGTTTCAACATCGGTCCAATCTTGAACTTTTTTACTTTTATCAACACCAATTTTTTCTAAAATTGAAACTGATAATGATCTTCCAATACCGAAAACATATGTTAAAGAGATTTCGCCTCTTTTGTTGTCTGGAATATCTACACCTGCAATCCTTGCCATAATATATCTATTAATTATTCTTCTATTCTAATTTGTTAAATAAGCCTTGACTATCCTTGCCTTTGCTTAAACTTTGGGTTCTTCTTGTTTATCACATAAACCCTTCCTTTTCTCTTCACAATTTTGCAATCGCTACTTCTCTTTTTTACAGATGCTCTAACTTTCATTTTGATAAGTTTTCTATTATTTATATCTAAAGGTAATTCTACCTTTTGTTAAATCGTACGGTGACATTTCGACTTTTACCTTATCTCCAGGTAAGATTTTAATGTAATGCATTCTCATTTTTCCTGAAATGTGTGCTGTAATTACATGCCCATTTTCCAATTCAGCCCTAAACATGGCATTTGATAATGCTTCGATAATAGTTCCGTCTTGCTCTATAGATGCCTGTTTTGCCATACTTTAAACAAATTCAATGTTATTCTTCTTTAATACTTCCTCTATAATTTCGAACGAAGATAATACTTCTGCTCTATCTTTCATAACTGCAATGGTATGTTCAAAATGAGCACTTGGCTTATTGTCTCCAGTTTTCACTGACCATCCATCATTTAACCACTTTACTCTCGCTGTCCCCATGTTCACCATTGGCTCAATTGCCAGTACCAAACCCTCCATTAATTTAACTCCTCTTCCTCTTGCTCCAAAGTTAGGAACTTGCGGTTCCTCATGTAATTCTTTTCCTACCCCATGCCCTACTAATTCTCTAACAATACCATACCCTTTCTCTTTAACCTTGGACTGAATAGCGAAACTAATATCTCCCAATCTATTCCCCTCAATTGCAGCTTCAATTCCAGCATAAAGAGATTCTTTAGTGTTTCTGAGCAGTGATTTTGTTTCCTCATCCACATTTCCAATACAATAGGTATAGGCAGAGTCCCCATAAAATCCATTTTTATACACACCACAATCAATCGAAATGATATCACCATCTTGCAATGGTTTATCGTTTGGAATTCCATGCACTACCTCCTCATTAGGTGAAGCACATAAAGTGTTTGGAAATCCTTGATATCCTTTAAAGGCAGGAATTGCGTTATTATCTCTAATAAACTCTTCCGCTCTTTTATCAAGCTCCAAGGTGGTAACTCCTGGTTTTATTAACTCAGCCACTTCAGCGTGAGATTTTGCAACAAGTAAAGAACTTTCTCTTATTAATTCAATTTCTTCTTTCGTCTTATAATAAATCTTCGTTTTCATTACAAGCGTATATTAAATACCTCCTAACGGTGATGACTCACTTAAAGAATCTCCTCCTCTCAATTTCCCTGTCTTCATCAGTCCATCATAGTGCCTCATCACTACATAGTTGTCAATCTGTAACATAGTATCTAGTACTACACCAACCATAATCAACAAAGATGTACCTCCAAAGAAATATGAAAACTCATTTGATATCCCTCCTAATCTAGCAAAGTAAGGTATAATAGCAATGGAAGCTAAAAATAAAGAACCTGGGAATGTAATCTTTGTCATCACGTTATCAATAAAATTAGCTGTGTCAACACCTGGTTTAATTCCAGGAATATAAGCCCCTTGTCGCTTAAAATCATCCGCCATTTGTCGTGGATTGATAATCATTGCAGTATAAAAGTACGTAAATATTACAATGAACAGCGCAGTGGTCAAACTATACCAAATTGTATTTGGATTAGCTATCTCTTGAAAAACACCCTTAGTTGCATCACCTAAAAAACTGGCGGTAGCCAAAGATTGGGGTAAAAACATTATCGCTTGAGCAAAGATAATAGGCATTACACCTGCCATAGCTACTTTCAGTGGTAAATATCGACGACCACCATTCTGAACTTTATTAATAGCTCCTCCTGCAATCATTTGTTTTGGATACTCTAATGGAACTTTTCTAACACCTTTAATAACGAGAATTGTAAATAAAATGATAAAGAACCATACAATCATTTCAACAAAAATAAACAACAATCGTCCACCTGCTGCGTCTTCCAATTTTGTTAATACCTCTGCAAAAAATGCTTGTGGAAGTCTTGCTATAATTCCCACTGTAATCAACAACGACACCCCATTACCTACACCTTTTTCAGTGATCTTTTCACCCAACCACATAATAAACATAGTGCTTGCAACAATGATTGATACCGCAGTGATGTTGAAAAACAACCCTGGAGTAATAATAGATTCTGCTGGAATATAAGCTGCCAAATAAGTTGGAGCCTGTACAACTGTAACAACAATAGTCAACAGCTTAGTGTACGTCTGCATTTTCTTTCTACCACTTTCTCCTTCTTTTTGCAATTTTTGAAATTGCGGAACTGCCATTCCCAACAACTGTATCACAATTGAAGCAGTTATATAAGGCATAATACCTAATGCAAAAATTGACGCTCTAGAAAAAGCACCGCCTGCGAATTGGTTTATTAAAGCAACAACACCGTTGTCTCCCTGTTGACCTAAAGCCTTAGTAAGAATTGTAGAGTCAACTCCAGGAATAATCACAAACGATCCTAATCTATAAATTAATATAAATAGAACCGTGTAAAGAATCCTTTCCTTCAACTCCTTAATAGCCCAAATGGACTTCAATTTTTCTGCAAGCTTCTTCATTTCTATAACTTAGTTGCAGTACCTCCTTTGCTTTCAATTGCCTCTTTTGCAGAGTTTGAAAATGCATGAGCAGTTACATTGACTTTATCAGACAATTCACCTTTTCCTAAAATTTTCACTAATTCCTTTTTAGATGCCAATCCATTAGCCACAATCACTTCCATGTTAAACTCTTTGATTCCTTTCTCAGAAGCAAGTTTTTGTAGAGTGCTTATGTTAATACCTTTGTATTCTACCCTGTTTGGATTCGTAAAACCAAATTTAGGTAGTCTTCTTTGAATAGGTTGCTGACCTCCTTCAAATCCAACTTTTCGTGAATAACCTGATCTAGATTTTGCACCATTATGACCTCTTGTAGAAGTACCGCCTTTTCCTGACCCTTCGCCTCTTCCAATTCTTTTTCCTGATTTAACAGATCCTGAGGCAGGTTTTAAATTATTTAATTCCATGAGAAATTATTTTGTAATGTTCTTTTCTTATTTTTCTACTATAACCATGTGTTTAACAGCATTCACCATTCCTCGAATCTGAGGAGTATCCTCATGTTCAATTGTTTGGTTCAATTTTGTAAAACCAATAGCTCTTAAAGTATCTTTCTGTCTTTTCGGACGATTGATACCACTTTTTACTTGTGTAATTCTAATCTTAGCCATCTTTTTATCCTTTAAAAACTTTTTCAAGTGTAATTCCTCTTTGTTGAGCAATCATTTTTGCATCTCTTAATTCAGACAAAGCTAACATTGTAGCTTTAACCACATTGTGAGGATTTGACGAACCTTTAGACTTTGCTAATACGTTCTTAACACCCACAGATTCCAAAACTGCTCTCATCGCACCACCAGCTATTACCCCAGTACCATGCGAAGCTGGTTTAATAAAAACTTGCGCTCCACCGTAATCACATTGCTGCTCATGAGGGATAGTTCCTTTATATATTGGAACTTTTACCAAATTCTTTTTAGCGTCATCAATTCCCTTAACAATCGCTTCTGAAACTTCATTAGCTTTTCCTAAACCTTGACCAACAATTCCATCTTCATTCCCAACTACTACAATAGCAGCGAAACTAAAATGTCTTCCACCTTTAGTAACTTTCGTTACACGGTTAATTGAAACCAATCGATCTTTCAATTCAGTATCGGTTGGTTTTACTTTACTTGTTTTTTTTCCTAAACTCATAATTAAAATTTTAAGCCACCTTCACGAACACCATCAGCCAAAGCTTTTACACGTCCATGATACAGATAACCATTTCTATCGAAAACCACATTTTCAACTCCTGCTGACAATGCTTTTTCCGCAATTTTTTTACCTACCAATTGAGCAAGTTCAACTTTTGATCCTTTTGCTCCTGTTAAATCTTTACCATTTGAAGCAACCGAGACTAAAGTCTTTCCACTCAAATCATCAATGATTTGAGCATAGATGTCCTTGTTACTTCTAAATACAGATAACCTTGGTTGTTCTTGAGTACCAAAAATATTTTTTCTGATACTTTTTCTGATTCGAACTCTTCTTATCGTTTTCTTAGTTCCCATATCTAAATCTATTTAGCAGCTGATTTACCAGCTTTTCTTCTAAGGCTTTCACCAACATACTTAATACCTTTTCCTTTGTACGGTTCTGGTTTTCTCAATGACCTAAGTTTCGAAGCTACCATTCCAATTAATTGTTTGTCGTGAGACTTAAATTTAACTACTGGAGGTTTACCCTTAGATTGCTCAGCTGTTGCTTTCACTTCAGCAGGCAATTGAAAAACTATGTTGTGAGAATATCCCAAACTTAATTCCAACACATCCCCCTTCACTACGGCTCTGTAACCAACACCTATTAATTCTTGCTGAGTTTCA
>JBLIBC010000091.1:0-9638 GCA_047632015.1 Glaciecola sp. | reverse complement strand
ATTACTGCTCGCTTGATAAGCTATTATGAAAAGAATCAAATTAAAGAATATTGCTAGTTCCATGGTAGATTTAATGCCTATCGTCGGAATAAGTAATAATCCTGCTAGCAATGAACCAATCACGGTACCTATTGTATTTGCCGAAAATGTTTTCCCTACCAATTCTCCAGTCTTTTCAACTTGCTTTACAAGTAGTTTGGTTGCTAATGGTAAGCTCATTCCCATGAAAACGGTAGGGACAATCATTAAGCAAATAATGTATAAAAATTGAGTAGTTAAGTAGGATGAATAACCTTTAGTTGCCACATGATCTAATTCTATAGCACTCCATATAAAATATGGAAGCTTTTCATAAAATGGAATGGTGAGCAGCATGCTAATCACTATACCAAATTGACAGTACCCAAGGGTTTTAAATGAATTTTTTAAGTAAGGTAATAGAAAGTAAATTATGATACTGCCCAATGTTATTCCTGAAATAAAAGCGGTCAAGACTAAAGTAAAAGAATGAGTTGTTGAACTGAGTATAGGGATCAGTAAACGCAGCCAAACAACCTCGTACATCATTGCACATAAACCTGATAATCCTGCAATTGCTATTACAATTCTCCTTTGTTTTGTTGAAATGTTGTAATCAAAGACAAGGCTCTGCTTTTCATCTGCCTGATCCTCTTTTGTCAATTCATGATGGGGATGGCCTTTTTGTAATTTAAAATACAGCAAGACAGCAACGCCAACAATTATGTCCAAAATGGCACCAATGTGCGTTGAGGTAGTAAGTCCAAATTCTCCTATTAAATAAAACCCTGCAGCCATACTACCTATGATCGCTCCAAAACTATTAATGAAATATAGTATTGAAACATTTCTCCCAACTTCCTCTATTTTGCCACTGAGGTATTTGACTAAAACAGGAAGGGTTCCCCCCATTAAAATAGTCGGTAAAAGAATAGCAGAAACACTGGCTATTATTTTTAAAAAAAAGACCTCAGTACTTACAGTTTCAAGATTATTATTTACTACAGTTTGAACAAAGAGATACTTAATTTGTTCAAATATTGGCATATAAAAAAGACAATATATACCAATACTAATCTCAAGCCACGCAAATATTTTTAGTGGGTTTTTAGTCTCGTCTGATTTTTTTCCCCACCACCATGATCCAACAGCAAGTCCCCCCATAAATGTTGCTAAAACAACGGCTTGTGCATAACTGCTGTTACCCATGAAGTAGGAGAGGTGTTTAAACCAAGTAACCTGATATATGAGAGCAGCAACTCCTGATAGCACAAATAGAATACAAGCTAGAATAAAAATTGTCTTTTTGCTTATCATCTATTTATAGTGTTTCTTTCGAAATGGTGATCTTGTTTTTTAATACATAAATTCTATTTCCATCACGAGAGAATACATATCAAAAAAAAACAGTTCTCCGAAAGGGTTTGATGAAAAAAAGCAGAAAAAACAACGACAGATACTGTTTAATTTCAACCTTACCTTTCTTTGGTATTTCTTTCTTGTTAAAACTAAAACTTCTTCCTGTCAATTTTTCTAATTTCCCTACAAATTTTGAATTAAATAGGGACTTCTATTGGGTCACGTTAATTTTTATGGGGAGAGTTGTACATTAGCTAAAAAACTTTAGAGATGGAATTATCCTTATTATCATATTTTTTACCGGACTTAATATTAGAACATTTTGAATTGTCTAGCTTTCACAGCTTATGTGATAAAAGATGTAGTTCCTCGGATGGATACCGAATATCTGCATTTAGGTGCATTTGAGTGCAGAAACCCATCAGGAAAACCCACCACCTGTTTTATGGTTTTATTCTTGTGCTATGATGATTGATTTTGAATCAATTTAAACTCTTTGCTGTTCGGGATTCTTTCAAGCTCACTGCCAGCAGGTAGGTCAGTGTAAGGAACAATATCAGAGTCGTAATTTGCAATTGTATTTATATCGTAAATTTGAGTGTTAGTTGAGTCATCGACATATTCTTGTGACTCGGTTCCAGAAAAGAATCGCCAACCACTATCTTCTTTATTGTCAGGTTGTTCCCTGTACATATAGCCGACTGGACAACCATCAATTGTTATCATGTTAGTCGCGAAACATCCTCCTTGGTTTACAAGAATGGGTTTGATTTCTTCGGCACTCAATTTAAAGGTGTTTTTTGGTTTCTTACCAAATAACTTTTGCAGTATTCCCATTCTGTAAAGATATTGCGATTAAGGTGATTCTGTCACATTAAACCCATCTATAATCTAATCATCTAGTTTTGTTGCCTCCATTGCTTTGAAGGTTAGTAAAATGCAGGAAAAGGGTACGGGTGCTATTTAATGCGACAGAACCATAAAACTGGTGTTACCCTATTGTCTGGAAATCGGAGCAAATAGGTATATTTGCTAGGAAGTTCTGCGTTAACAGCTGGTTGAAATAATTTTTACTTCCCCCGGTGTTATAAGTTTCAGCTCTACTCAACACGTGTGAGCCAAACCCACCGTTTCATAGCATCCACCGCCTCACTAAGCTTAACTCCCTTCACAGTATAATCAAAAAGATCAATCTGCTCACTTCCCCTCACTAACCCCGAAAACCTTATCCCAATTAACCTAATAAGCATCCTGAGTTGTTTGAGCGCGGAATTTGATACTGAGTTAAAACCAGGAGTTTGTTTTGGCAAAGCGGATAATCAAGTAAATACTTTGGTGATTAACGAAAATTAAAACCAGGAAAAATTGGGACGGGCGTTTTAAAAAAGATAAACAAAAAATTAAATAACTACCGACCCTGTTTTTTATGGTTACATTTATCAGTGAAAAAACACCCTGTTACTGACTATTATATAAACGTCTTAATAATTATATGGAAAAGCTAAACAAAGACCTTTTAGAACAATGGCTTAATGATATTCAAAGAATCATTTTTGATATTAATATAACGGTTGATAATCTAAATAGACTTATTGTTCCTGAATCAAATTTTGAAAAACAAATTTTGGAGCATGGTTTTTTTGGACAATTCTATAAGCAATCGTGGTTCACTTCAATTGTTCAATTAAGTAAATTATATACTGACAGTAAAAATCAAAAAAGGAATCTGTTTAAGTTTTTCAACATTCTTGAAAATTTTAAATATGACACCCTTTTACTTGATGAGCTAGAAAACAATAAAAATAGCCCTGGTCAAAACCTTTACTTTTCAAAAGATGATGTGTTAGATTCCACCCAAAAACTGCGCGAAAAAATTGCTGATAAAAAAACAATAATTGAATACGTTATTTTCCTAAGAGATAAAACACATGCTCACAGTGATGTAGATCCTGGTTTACCATCAGTAAGCGTTACTGACCTTACTGAATTACGCGATTTATCGATTATAATACATAATACCATTAGCGCAGGCTTCCTAGATACATCGTTCCCATTTAGTATTGATTCTGATTGGAGAGTGGATTATCCAATAAAGATGTTGGCCAAGCAACGAGAAGAGCTTGAAGAAAAATCTTAGAGGGAGTTTGAGCTAACAGGACAGGGAGATAGTAAGTTAAGCTTGTTTATAATTAAATAACACCCGCACCTATTTTTTTCTAAACACCTTCTCAAAAGTACCATCACTATACTCGACAATAATCACAGTATTCCTTGTTCGAATCGGAACCTCCACACCTAATAAATTAAAAGCTCTAACAATCTTTTTTTCATCCTCTTGAGTAACATCCCCAACAGACACAACTACCTCAAGACATGGAATAAACATACTGCTACTATCACTCGAAGCCAATATCTCATCAATTAACACAGTGCTTGTGTCTTTTACTAGCACATGAAATAAGCTGTCATGTCCATTTACATTCAAGTGAGAAATTTTATGATCAAAACATAAGCTCAATTGCTTCATTGCTGTTGTATTACAATTTAGATAAGTTAACTCAGGTAAATGCGATACTTCTAGGTTGCGAATTGGATTTAATTGGCATTCCAAATGTGTCAGTTTTGTGTTTGTTGTTAAGTCTAATGTGTCTAAGTTCATTCCTCCTAAGTACAAGCTGGTTAAATTGATACAGCCAGTCAAAGTCAAACTTTCTATTTTCGATTCATACCATACTGTACGTAAAGTTGTTAATGCAGGACAATTGGTTACAGATACTCGTTTAATTGTATAACCAAACGCATCCCAAGATTCTGGAAATGCGGAAAAAGATTCGCAATTATTAATATTCAATTCCTCCACGTCATGTAATTCTAAAGTTTTAAGTTCAGGACATCCGTCTATTTTGATAGTACCGGATGATCCTCCAAACGTATGGAGCTTGGGACAATTTTTCAATGTTAACCCATTTACCTTATACAAGCGCAGTTCCTCTAAAGTTTGATGACCGTCTACCACTATGGTATCACCAAACAAAGTATAAGGTGCCCACTGTCCCATTGTAAGCTTCACAAGTTTGGGATTCTGCTTCAATATTTGAACGAGAGTACTGGCTCCATCATAATTGTCCAATACTACTTCCACTAAATTTGAATCATTAACAATTGAAAGTTCTTTTACTACACCATTTGAAACGATAATTGTATCAAGAGCTTTACAATTGTCCAAATTCAAATAACCAATAGTAAAACCCTCCCACAAACCACTGAATTTTGTTAGTGTAGGATGATTTGATAAATCCAAATAATCGACTGAAGAAAATTGCTTAAATGTTTCGTAATCAACGATATATCCAAAATTGGATCGTAGCGTGTCAAGACTTCCTCCAGATTGCATTTTTGTTAAATTTACACAACCACTCACATCCATGTTTTTTACAGCAGTTGCTGAAAAGCCAAACTTCTCCAATTTTGCTAATCCTGAAACAGTTATTTGTTTTAATGAATCATTACGATGTACATACAATTCCCTAAGATTTGTATAGCCACTAGCATTTAATTCAGTTAATTTATTGACACTAAGATTTAAGTACATAAGAAGTGACAATCCTGAAGATGGAAGCTCCGTTATTTGGTTGTGACTGGCATCAATGAAATCTAAATTGATAAAATGGGTTAAATCATTAAGAGAAGTAATCCCGGAAGAATCAAGATATAAACTATCTACGGCGAGTGCTTCCTCTAACGATATTTCACCATCATTACCCGTATCAACACTATCCGCGATTAATTTCTGTTTTAAATTAGAGTCTGTAAAAACAATATTTTGAGCTACGGCGCATTGGACTGCGATTACGGCGATTAATGTGTGCAGGGTTTTCATGTTTTTTTTTTACAAAGATAGCTAATCCTGACCATGCTATTGTGCACTGAACCAATGCACTTAAACTAACAACCAACTGGTGAAAACTTCATTTGCAAATACCCTCAAACCTTCCGTATCTTGAAAGCTTAAAACAACGCAAAAAAGCAAACCATGACAGAAACGGAAACAAGAACCAAAATAACAGAATTACAATCAACTTTAACCGGGAATTTATTCACCGATGGAGAAATTCAACAGGAGATTTACGACATGAAAAAGTCTTTGAAACCTGAGATTGCTGAGAATCCTGAGTTGGATGACTTTGATGGGGAGTGCCTGAGTTGCGGAGCCTAAATAAATGAAACAACTACTTTTTTCACTGATACTCGTATTGACATTCACTTCGTGTGAAAATTCTGTCGATGAAGACATACTGCGGGTAGGTCAACTGTTTACGATTCCTCCTGCCACATTAGATTGTACTCTTTCAAAAGGAGATTTCATATTCGTTGTCAAATCTGATTCGGACAACGTTCAGCAACAGAAAGGCACAATATCCTTAGAGCAGAAAAGAGTCGAGTTTTGTTATTAGTAGATTAAGAAATGCTGTTTGCGTTCTCAATTTTGAAGAGTACTAGCTTTTCGATTTTAGATTGAAGACCCCTTTCAAAAATTGGTATGCACCAAATACAATTGCACCCCAAAATACATAACTAACCTCGGCTATAGTTAATACAGTTCCACCTACACACCATAATGCTCCATAAAGCATGTCTTTTTGTGCTGCATCGTTGTTTGATTCGTCGATAAATTCATTTACTATTTCCTTCACTGACTCATCCGATATTTCGTTCTGCGGTTCATCTTGCACTAGGTTTTCCACGATGATGGATGAATTGGTTTCGTCAAGGCCTGATTCCATAAGAGCAGTCTTCAATTCAGCAGGAGTACTGTTTTATTCCCTAAAAGGTTAGCTGCGTGAGCGGAAATTTCATCAATTTCTTCTTGTTTAAGTTCTTCGTTATTATGATCCATTGTTTGTATCCAGGATTAATCCAAAATGTTTCGTTTTGAGTCAAGTTTTGTGAGGGAAATACAAGGACATTACCCAGAGATTAATGGGTTCAACAGAAGTTTAACCACTTTTTTTGTTACGAAATCGTCCATTTGCGATTATTAAGTTATGCTGGTCGTTTATTAATGATTCAAAAACTTAATAAAAATGCAAAAACAAACTTTGATGCTGTTGTTAGTTTTATTCGTGAGTGGAGTTTCACTTGCTCAACAAACAGACAAGGTTGCGATCAAATTAGATAGGTATTACGAGTCTCGTCCTGAGAAGTGTATCAAAAAGTGCAAGAAGTACATCAAAAAAAGAAAGCACAAAAAAATGGCTTATTACTACTTGGGCTTAAGTCAGTACAAGGCTTATGAGGTGTCGAGCAAGGATAGGGATTTACTAAAATCATTGACATCGTTAAGACATTATTACAGATCCAAAGGTGAAAGTGAGCTTATAGCTGATACCATTCAGTTAGCATTAATACAAGCAAAGTTTGAAAGCGTTATCAATAATAAGATAAAGAAGGAACAATGTCCCATTGCAAGGAGATATGCTAAAAAGTACAAGCAAATTTATAAGAAAGACATTGGCAAAATTGCGCTGTTGCGGGTTCCAAAAAAGGTAACAACCACTCCGGTAGTAACAGCTGCAATAACTGAAGTGAAAAAAGCAACCGTTCTAAATACTGTCAATTTAATGCGGACCGCAAAATCGTTGATAGGAGTGAAGTACAAAATAGGAGGGGAGAGCGCTAGAGGATTAGACTGTTCTGGATTCAATAAATATGTATACGGGAAAGAGAATGTAAAACTTCCCCATAGCGCAGCAGCACAATCAAAACTTGGCAGTCTTGTTCCTATATCAAAATGTAAGACTGGGGACATGATTTTTTTCGGTTCTAAAAAAGTAAAAGGGTATAAAATTCAGCATACTGGTTTAGTGTACGCTAACAAAGATGGTGAGCTAAAAATTATTCATTGTCCAAACAGTGGTGTTTGCATTGAAGGCTCGGGAGATACTAGTTGGGAAATGTATTGGAAAAAGAGATTGTTGTTTGTGAAAAGGCTAAACGACAAGGACATTAAAACATTATAATGACCCAATAATAAAGCAGTACTAACACAATAAACACCCTGACTATGAAAAAACAAAAGCTAGCAATCTCAATTTCAGCAATTATTTTAATGTTCTTTTTACTAAGAACTTGTACTAAAAAAAGTGAATCACCTCAAGATATACCTGAGGTAAAACTTGAAGAAAGTTATGTGTCGCCACCGTTTTCAAAGGTGAGGATCCCAAGGGTTTACTTTGAAATAGATGTGTCCAAGGATACTGTAATCACTTTTGGTAGTACCACCATAGCAATTCCATCATGCGCTTTTATTGACAGCAATAAACAAGTAGTGACAGGAAAAGTTCGGCTATCCTACAGGGAAGTTAACAGCCCTGCAGCCATATTAGTAAGCGGGGTTCCTATGAGGTTATCAGAAAATGGAAAGGAGGTACTTGAGTCAGCTGGAATGATGGAGTTATTGGTTCAACAAAACAGTCAAGCGGTGTTTCCTAATCCTGATTGTTTGATTAGCGTCACTATGAAATCGAAGCAAAAGGGAAAGGATTACAATTTGTATTCGTTAGATACCGTTGGGAAACAATGGAAGGAAGTGGAAAAAGATATTCCTGTTATTGCAGCCAAAAAGGAAAAGGTATCAACTCCTAACTTTGAGGAAATGGCTTTAAAAAAGGGAATTATTAAGCCCGTAAAACCGGTGTTGGAAAACAAAAAACTGTTCCAGTTCAAGTTTAAAATGGACTTTAGTAAATACCCTGAACTGAATATTTACAATGGTGTGGAATGGGAGTTTGTGGGTCGAAAAAGGTCGGAAAATCCAGATAAAAACCCGTGGGTAAAAACTGCTTATTGGAATGAAATGGAAATTGTAAAGCGAAAGAGAAATGGCGTTTATAAGTTGAAACTGACAAGTAATGGGAAGGTATTTAAGACTACGGTGAAGCCTGTTTTTAAAGAAGGTGACATGGAATATGCCACGTTTGTATTTGAGGAAAAATACGAGAAGTACAGAGCTTTTGTTCAAAAACAAAAAGATGAAATAGCTAAAGAAAAAGCTCGCAGGGAAAAGGTTGCAGAGGCTAGAAAGGTGAATGACTCGGTGTCCAGGAAGTTTGCGTTGCAAGGATTTGGTTGGACGAATATCGATAGGATAATGAAGGAAGAACAAGTGGCGATTGAGATTTTGTTTAAGGGAAAGAATGGTGAGGAAATTAAGGCGGTCCAAGTGTATTTATTTATGGAGGGCATTAATTCAGTGATCACGTATGGAGGGAGAAACTTAAAAAACTTCAAGTATGGTGTGGATAGGAAATGTAAGTTGGTGGTGATTGGTGAGGATGCTGTGGTTTATAATGTGGGAAGCAAACAGTTTAGTAAAATTAAAGGGGCTGTTGAGAGTATTAGTTTTACGTTGATGGATAAGGTTGAAGTTGGTGGGATTGAAGATGTAGTTGGAATGGTTGGGGAATGATTGTCTGTGGGTTGGTGGTGGTGGTGAATGATCTTTGTTAAGATGACATTGTTTGTTTCGTTTAGAATTAAGCATCATACCAACCCTGTCTATGATTTTTGAAAATTCTTCGGCAGATAATTATCTAATTCACTCATCTTAGCATCTGCAATGTTTTCCAAAGTGGCTTTGAGCCATTCATATGGATTCACTTCGTGTTTTTTACACGTTCCAAAAAAGGAATAAAACATGGCCGCTCTTTTTTCTCCTTGGTGTGAACCGACAAATAAGGGCACACGATTTATCGGGGGACTAAGCAAAAAGGTTCTTTAATCTAAACAAGAAAAACAGAGACATCTGCACCCCCGCCTCATATTTGCTCTAAACAACTTTATTTTGGAGTTAAAAGATTCCGCATTGGCTTTTGTACTTCTATTATCGAAGAAATTGAGGATGTTCTCTAAATTGTATTCGATCGAATGTGCTGCACTATTTAGTTCTTTGATCTCTCAGTAGCTAATTTAACAACTCAGTGCTAGTAACTTAATTCAATTTTTCCCATTTGACTCATTTAATGTTTTTTCTTTGTTTCTATCGAAGCGACAATCACCATATCACTTAAAGAGTACCAAGAGCTACGTTCTTTGGTTATCTTGCAAGGAAAAATCATCGAAGAGCTACGGTCTGAAATCAAGCTACTCAAAGCAGGTCGTAAAAGCAATACAAGTTCAACACCAAGTTCGCAAGACTACACCCGCAGCACGATTCATAATTCAAGAAAGCCCTCGGATAAGAAATCTGGCGGACAGAAGGG
>JBLIBC010000090.1:0-9710 GCA_047632015.1 Glaciecola sp. | reverse complement strand
ACTTATTTAGTGAATTTAAACATTGAACTTAATAGTGATCTTAAATTGCGAAATGTTGTTACTGAATCACAGTTTAGTAACGGTGACCAAGCTAAAATAAACGTTCTTGGTATTTTTATTGAATAAGAGTATCTGTTGTTACAGCATGCGACAGTGTCTTAGGCTATTCACAAAACATTTCTGCTGCCATTTTCGCTTCAGAATATTCCAAGGAACTGGCCTTTTCTATGTCACTGCATGAACTTTCAAACTGATTGAGCGATATTTTACACATTCCTCTGTAAAAGAATGCTTTAGCAAAATTGATTGTTTCTTTTATAATCCTATCGAATTCAGGAAGTGCTAGTTCAAAATCACCCAAGGAATACAGACAAAATGCTTTATTGTATCTGGCTTGTACAAACTTTGCATCTATGTCTAGGGCTTTACTGTAGTTGTCAATGGCTTTTTTGTGTTCGTCCAAGCTCATGTAGCATAATCCTAAGTTATTGAGTGCCTGCTTGTTTTTAGTATTGAAATTAACAGCCTTGGTAAAGTAAGGAATAGCACTTTCGTACTTCTTTTGGTACAGTTTGAACAGACCCTGATTAAAGTAATAAGATGAACTATCCGTTTGTGAAAAGACACTTAGGGGGATTACTAGTAATAATGTAATAAGGTACCTCATTAACTAATAGAAACAATAATTAGGCAAAGGTTGCCTTGTTTCTTGTTTATTTTTTAAATCCTATTAATATTGAAGCACAACCTGACTGCGTTTCGTGCAAGTCCAATTGGGCTGAAATAGTGCATGTCATTGTGGAGGTAACTTTAAAATCCCAATATGAGGCATTACCAAAATCCATGCTGTCAAACAAAACATTTCCTTCTTCATCTTTAATTCTAAATATTAAGCTTCCTTGTGAAAAGCCACTACAAGCTGCTATTCTATAGGTTGCTCCTCCAAAAAAAGTGGTGCTAAATTCAGCTTCTTGTTCTCCAAAAAGAAAAGCCCTGTAGTTTTGACCATCAGATATGTAATTGACAGTGAAGTTATTTTTATGACAATAGTTTGCAATGGTGTCGCACTGTGCTTTGGTAGTAATTGAAATGGCTACAAAGGCAACAAAAAGGGCTATTATTCTTTTCATGGTAATTAAATTCAGGTCAATGTAATATTATAATATAATCTTCTTTCTCAACAATTCGATCTTGGTACTTATTTCTTTAAAAACTTCATCACTAATGTCTACGGTAGTTGTGGACATTATTTCAGTAGTTTTGTGCTCCTTATCATGAATAGGTTTTTTGTACGTGTACTCTATGTTGATTTCCTCAAAAGATTCTCGAATACTTTCTAAATCATCGTACAAGTCTTGTACTCCAGGTTCTTCAGTGTACTTGTGCAACATTTGATCAAGTATAGTTTCTAGTGTGTGCTTTTGCATTCCAATTAAATCTGAAATTTCTTTAGTCTTACCCATTTTGCCAATACTTGCTGCAAAATATATACTTTCAATCCATCCCCCTACAATTATTAAAGCTCCAATGTGTTTTCTGTCTCTAATTTGAAGAAAGTCATCAGCTTTTCTGTAAGAATTTGAAATCAAATACAGTAAAGAATCTTTGTTGTCTAAGTTTCTTTCTATTTGTCCAATTGTTTCGTCATCAAAAGCTTCACTAATTCCAAGTACATCAGCTAACTTTCTAGAAGCCTTCATGTATCTTAAAGATTCTTGTTGGTGATCATAAAGGGTGGTATAACCCAAGTCAGCTCCATATATTCCCAAGTTTAATGCTTGAGAAGCTGTAGTGGCATATAAGTCCGATTTGTTCGCCTTATTAAGCATTTCATTATCGTACGAAGCTCCTGTATTGGCTATGATTGAACCTAATTGAATTGGCGACGGAATACTAAAAATAGCATTATCATAAACTCCTACCGGTGGATTTTGTAGATCAACAATAGTAGTGTCAACGTTAGGGGTAGTTGGGTTATCATTTGGATCATTAGGCGTACATGCGCTTACTAATAAACCAAAAGCTGCAATTGAACTATACCTTCCAAGTAGGCTTAAAATTCTCATATTTTTTTGCTATTAAAGTCCTGTAAAGCAGTAAATATAGACTTTTTTTATCGAAAGGTTAAAATGTTTCTTAATAAAAAATAATCCTTGTACAGGGATTCAAATCATAAGTACCCTTAAAACCTGCTTTCAATTCTAAAAGTTTAGTTTACTTTAACTAGATTTGTGTCCCGAAATTACATTGATGTGTTGATTCATCAAGTAGTTTTGAGAAATTAAAAAGAACAATCGAATGAAAAAAATAGGTGTTTTAACATCAGGTGGAGATGCTCCGGGAATGAACGCGGCAATACGTTCAGTAGTAAGGACTGCCCTGTATAATGGATTGGAAGTAGTAGGAGTATATCGAGGATATGATGGATTAATTGATGACGATTTCGAATCAATGACGACTGCTTCTGTTGCCAATATTTTACAACGCGGGGGTACTATTTTAAAAAGTATGCGTAGTGATGGTTTTCGTACAAAAGAAGGAAGACAAAAGGCTTATGATAATTTAAAAAAGAATGAGATAGATGGTTTAGTAGTTATTGGTGGAGACGGAACTTTTACTGGCGCTAATATATTTACAAAAGAATTTGATTTTCCAATTGTTGGATTAGCAGGGACAATTGATAACGATTTAGTAGGAACAGATTTTACAATAGGTTATGACACAGCTTTGAATACAGTGATTGATGCTGTGGATAAAATTCGTGATACTGCTGATTCTCACAACAGGGTATTTGTGGTAGAAGTAATGGGAAAAGATGCAGGTTATATTGCTTTAAGAACGGGTATAGGATGTGGTGCTGAAGCTGTATTGTATCCGGAAAGTGATGTTTACATTGATCATTTATTAAAAAAATTAGGCGACACAAAAAGACAACGACGAAGTAGCATTGTTATCGTTGCCGAGGGGGCGAAAGAAGGAGGAGCTATTGAGGTTGCTGAAAGCGTTAGGACTGAATTTCCTCATTTTGATGTTCGGGTGGTGGTTTTAGGACATGTGCAAAGAGGAGGAAGTCCATCTTGTATGGAGCGTGTTCGTGCCAGTCAATTAGGGATGGAAGCAGTGGAATCATTAATAGCGGGTAAAGAAGCTGTTATGATTGGAATCGTAGATAAAAACATTGAGTACACTCCTTTCGAAAAAGCCATTAAGCACACCGGTAAAATGAATAAAAAGTTACTTAAGTTAACAGACGTATTGTCCATTTAAGCTCATTGATTCTAGTAAATGTTTGTTGATGTAATTGTACCCTTATCTGTTCCCAATTTATATACTTACGAGGTTCCTGGGGAACTTCAAAGCGAAGTAGAGGCAGGTAAAAGGGTGGTGGTTCAATTTGGGAAATCTCGATTTTACACAGCTATTATTCGTACAATTCACAGTAACGAACCAGAAAATTATAAGGCTAAACCTATTCAAACAGTCTTAGACAATGTACCTGTCGTTCATGAAAATCAATTAAAATTATGGGAATGGATTGCCTCCTATTATTTATGTCATATAGGGGAGGTTATGAATTCAGCACTTCCTTCAGCTTATAAATTAGTAAGTGAAACTAAAATTTTATTAAGCGAAAAGGAAGTTGATTTTACCAATCTGAATGACAACGAATACCTAATAATCGAAGCCTTGCAAATTCAACAAGTACTATCACTTGCTGAAATAAGCGCTGTTTTGGGTGTTAAAAGTGTACATGGTTTTGTAAAATCATTACTGGACAAAGACTTAATCCAGTTGGAGGAGGAAATAAAGGGAAAATACAAGCCTTTAATTAAAACCTATCTTCAATTATCAAGCGAAATTAGTTCTGAAGTTAAACTATTGGCTTTGTTTCAAAGTTTAAAATCGTCTTCTAAACAAGAGGATCTGTTAATGTTATTTACTTCTCAAAAGGGATTTAATTTTACAGATTTCAAATGTGAACGTGCCCACTTTTTGAAAAAAACAGGCGCAAGTCGATCGTCATTAAGTACATTGGTGAGCAAAGGTATATTCACAGCAGAAGAGCAAGAGGTGAATCGGTTGAAAAATTACGAAGGAAAAGTATTAGAGTTGCCTGTGTTAAGTGCCGAGCAAGCCGTATCTAAAAAAGCAATTGATTCTGGTTTTGCTGAAAACAAGGTGGTTTTACTTAACGGTGTAACAGGTAGTGGAAAAACAGAAGTGTACTTTTCCCTTATTCAAGAACAGCTTGATGCTGGAAAACAAGTACTTTATTTATTGCCCGAAATTGCATTGACAACACAGTTAATTGAAAGGTTAAAGCTCGTTTTTGGAGACAAAGTAGGTGTTTATCATTCCAGGTATAACATCAATGAAAGGGTGGAAGTATGGACGGATTTACTAAAGGAAAACCCTAAGTATAAAATTATCATAGGTGCTCGCTCATCTTTATTTCTGCCTTATAAAAATTTGGGGTTAATAGTAGTTGATGAAGAACATGAAAGTTCATATAAGCAGTTTGATCCTGCTCCTCGTTATTTTGCAAGAGATGTAGCCATATACATGGCACACATTAATAAAGCGAATTGTTTATTAGGTACTGCAACACCTTCAGTTGAATCTTTTTATAACGTGCAAAATGGGAAGTACGCGTATGCAGAATTAAAAACCAGACACAGCGGAACTTTGCTTCCTGAAATATTTTGCGCTGACCTACAAGACGATAAGAAAAAGAAAAAAATGACGGGCTTGTTCGCTCCTTTATTAAAAAAGGAAATGGAAGAGGCGCTGGAAAATAAAGAACAAATTATTCTGTTTCAAAATCGCCGAGGTTACGCTCCGTATTTGGAGTGTGATGCATGTGGACATTCTGAAACATGTGACAGATGTGATGTGAGCTTGACTTTTCACAAAGGAGTGAATCAATTGCGTTGTCATTATTGTGGATTTACCCAAAAAATTGAATTAGCATGTTCGGCATGTGGTAGTGTTGAAACTGGTTTAAAGGGCTTTGGAACTGAGATGATTCAGGAGGAAGTAAAAAAGTATTTTCCGACCGCGAAAGTAGCAAGGATGGATTTGGACACTACTAGGGGTAAAAACTCTTACCTGGATTTAATTACCAAATTTTCGGACAATGAAATTGACGTATTAGTAGGGACACAAATGTTAACCAAAGGGTTGGACTTCGGAAACGTATCTTTGGTTGGAGTGCTTAACGCAGATCAAATGTTAAATTATCCTGATTTCAGAGCATATGAAAGGGCGTACCAATTGTTAACCCAAGTTTCTGGACGTTCAGGACGTCGTAAAAAAAGGGGAAAGGTTGTTTTTCAAACATATAGCCCGTACCATACTATCATAAGAAATGTGATTGAAAATAATTTTCAAGGCATGTATGAGAATGAGATTCTCAACAGGAAAAATTTTGATTACCCACCCTTTTACAGGTTGATTAACATTACTTTAAAGCATCAAGATAAGTCGCTCTTGGATGCTTGTGCGGAGGGATTTGGGATAGCATTAAAAGGTGAATTGACAGAAAAAAGGGTTTTAGGGCCTGAGTATCCAGCAATTAGTCGAATCAATAAATTGTATCAAAAAACAATATTGGTGAAATTCGAAAAGTCAGTTGCTCCACAAGCAGTAAAGGAAATCATTCAGAAATGGGTGAATACGTATAAAAAGGAAAGAGCTTTTCAAAGGGTTAGGTTCAATGTAAACGTAGACCCACAATAATTCACTTTGAAATAGGTTGATAAATTGTGAATTAATAACAAGTTGACCTGTGTTATTTGAGTAGTAATTTAAGTATTTTAGTGCGCGAAATAAGTCTGTTAAAAATGCGAAATTATTCTTTTGTTATACTGTTAATGTTGGTGACTCAAGTCGCTTTTTCACAAGCAGATAGTGTTACCGTTGTCAAGGAAAAACAAGTTGTTCAAATTGCGGGAATCACGGTGTCAGGAGACAGTTTAGTGCCAGTTCCATTTGCGAATGTGCTCATCAAAGGAAATTACAGTGGAACCCTTTGTGATTTTTCAGGATTCTTTTCCATTGTGGCACGATCAGGCGACACTTTGGTTTTTAGTTCATTTGGTTACAGGAGAAATGAATATGTTATTCCAGATAGCCTGCCGAGCAAACAATATAGTTTAATTCAAATCATGGATAGGGATACTGTATTACTTCCACTCACAGATATTAAAGTATGGCCAACGTATGAGCAGTTCAAGAAAGCATTCTTAAATGTAGAGGTTCCAGGTAGTGATTTAGCTAGAGCTGAAAATAATTTGAACAGTGAAAATATTGCCAGAAAAGCAGCCAATTTACATTTAGGATCAGCAGGGAATCAAAAATTAATGTTGGCTCAAAGACGATCAAGGTTGTATTCAGCAGGTCAATTGCCTCCAAATAATTTATTGAACCCAATAGCTTGGATGAAATTCATAAAAGCATGGAAAGAGGGCAAATTAGGCAATCAATAAATTGAAGCGACAGGTATTTAACATGAGTAAAAAGTTTCTTTACCCTTTTGTTTTGTTGGTTTTCATGTTGCAGTTTCAAATTTTATTATCTCAGATAAAAAACAGCACCTATCCTCAAAATTACTTTCGGTCCCCACTTGATATTCCTTTGTTACTTTCGGGTAATTTTGGTGAGTTACGGAACAATCATTTTCATGCTGGAATCGACATTAAAACACAAGGAGTAGAGGGTCAAAAAGTTAGGGTTGCAGCTAATGGTTATGTGTCAAGAATTAAAGTTCAAATTTATGGATACGGTAAAGTCGTTTATGTGACCCACCCGAACGGGTATACTACTGTGTATGCTCACCTGAAATCGTTTAATGAAGGCATTACTAAAGTAGTCCGTAAGGAGCAATATCAGCGTGAAAGTTACACTTTGGATATAGACCTTGATTCCAATCAAATTCAACTAAAAAAAGGCGATTTACTCGCTTTGTCTGGTAATTCGGGAGGCTCAGGAGGAGCACACTTACATTTTGAAATCAGAGAAACTGAGTCCGAAATCCCAGTAAACCCATTGTTATTTAACTTTACCATAACTGATAACATTCCACCTAAAGTAAAGGGAGTTATGGTGTATCCAATGGGAATTAATTCATTTGTCAATGGGGAAAAGAAACCCCTGTTTATAAAAACCACGAAAGTTGGAAGCCGTTACAAGGTAGCCGTTCCTGTTAATGTAAGTGGTCAAGTTGCTATAGGTTTACAAACCAACGATTACTTGAATAAATCGAATAATCGTTGTGGTGTTTACGACATTTTAATGACTGTGAATGGAGAGAAAGTATACCAATACAGAACCGAAAAAATTTCCTTTGATGAGACCCGCTATTTAAATGCTCATTGTGATTATAGTTATAAAAAGAAAACAGGAAAGTGGATTCACAAAATATACACGTTGCCTAATGATCAATTAGCAATCTATCCTTTAATGGTTGACAATGGTATTGTGACAACCATAAAGGACTCCATTTATAATGTGCAAGTTAAATTGAAAGATGTGTATCAAAACAGTGCGACACTAAGCCTCACTTTAAAAGGGGTTGCTAAACCAGCTGTATTTTTAAAAAAGTCAGATAGTTTGGTTGTTAAAGGCTTTTCGTACAATACAGACAACGAGTATAGCGTGGATGATTTTAAGATTTATCATCCTAAAGGAAGTTTTTACAATGACATTGATTTTAAGTTTTATCAAACTAAAAGTAATTTCTTTTTATCTAATTTAAACCACGTCCATTCACACACCACACCCTTGCATAAAAAAGCAACGATGTCCATTAAATGCAATGATAAGTGGAATGAAAAAGTGGATGATACCGACAAACTTGTAGTGGTAAGAAAACAAGGTAAACAGAAATCATATTTGACTGCCAACTATATTAATGGATGGGTGAATTTTAAATCGAGGTATTTCGGAACTTTTTATCTTGATAAGGATACTGTTGCTCCAAAAATAAAAAACGTAAACGTGTTTGCTGGTAAAAATTTGTCAGCTCAAAAAACGATTGTATTTAGAATAACGGACGACAAATCTGGGGTTACTGTTTACCGAGGTCAAATCAATGGAAAGTGGGTGTTGTTTGAATACGATTATAAAAAAGCAAAACTTACTTACGTTATTGAAGATAACATCAGGCCTGGTAAAAACAAGCTGGAGCTATTGGTAAAAGACGCTGTTGGAAATGAAAAGGTGTACAAGTGCAATTTTAGTTATTAATTTTTTTGAAAATATTCATTTATTGCGTGGGCAACAGAGCACTTTCTTTGCAGCAATAAGTTGGGCGAATTATTTTGTATTTTTACAAAGCCATGTTCACCTTTCGCCGAATTTTCTGTTATCACCTATTCACTTTAATACTTTTCGTTGTTTCAGTTTCAGCGCAACAAGGTAATTTCAAGAATTATTCAGTGAATGATGGTTTAGCTCAGTCACAAGTGTACTCCATTTCAGAGACTGCCGATGGATTCCTTTGGATTGGAACTAGAGGAGGAGGATTATGCAAATTTGATGGTCTTGAGTTCATTACTTTCACAAAAAAAGACGGGCTGCCAAGTAATTACGTAAACTCGCTATTTCAGGATGAAAATAAGCACTTGTGGATAGGAACAAGTAATGGTTTATGTGTATTTCGTTATCATATTTTTGAGTCTGTAAAACTTCAAGTATCGACAACTCCTATTGTAGTGAGTGCCATATCAAATGATCACCAAGGACGATTGTGGGTAGGAACTAATCAAGGATTGTTTCTGCATAAAGATTCTATTTTTGTGAAACAAGCTTTGTATCCAGAAAACATCAAAACAAAATTTAGTCAGGAGGTCACTTGTATTATTCAAGGGCAAGATTCATCCATGTGGATTGGAACAAACAGGGGGTTGGTGAACCTGAAAAATGGAGCTATACGCAGATATTCCACAAGAGAAGGTTTACGTAACAATTATGTACATTCTTTGTCATACGATAACATCGGAAATCTGTGGATTGGTTCGTACGGAAAAGGGATTTCAATTTTAACAAGTGATGGAATAAAGCAGGAAGAGAAATTGAATTTATTAAACGAATCCATTATCCATCAATTGACAACTGATGAAAACGACAACATGTGGATTGCAACTTTGGAAGAAGGTCTTGTGAAGTGGAATGTGTTGGATAGCACACTGAATTATTTTACAGAATCTGATGGGCTTGCCAATAATCATGTGCGTTGTATGTTTGAGGATTCGTGGAGTAACTTGTGGATTGGGACTTCAGGAGGTGGAATTAGTAAGTTTTCAGGTCAACACTTTAACGAATACAACACTGCTTCTATAGGAATGAAAAGCAATTATGTATACGCTTTGACCGCTGTCAATGACAGTGATTTATGGATAAGTAATTCGGGGCTAGGGGTAGACAGGTTCTTCAATAACATAGTACATCACTATGGGGCTGATTCTGGTTTTGTTAATGACAAAGTGAAAACCATTCACAGGGGCAATGATAATGTAGTTTGGTTTGGAACTGAAGGGAAAGGCATATACATGTTTAAAGATGATTCAATGCAGCGCAGTTTGCTAAATGTAGGAAGCCAATGGATAAAGGACATTACAGAGGATAACGATGGGATGTTATGGGTAGCAACTTCAGGTGGTGGAATTACTAAAGTTTCCACAAGTATAAATGGGGAAAAACCCTTGCTT
>JBLIBC010000089.1:0-9730 GCA_047632015.1 Glaciecola sp. | reverse complement strand
CTCTATTTCAAATGCAAACTAAGCTTGCAACTAAATGATTTAAATTCATTTTACGATAGTTACTTACAAAGTGAAAATCTCTTTTCAAATGACTCTACAGCAATGCTAATTGCTAGTAACCATCACCTTACGGCCCCAACAATTACCGCTAAACTTTGGTTTTCTCAAGACAGTAGTTTGTTTAATGGTACCCAATCATTGATCACCTATAAAGCCTTTCATTTAAGCGAAAATCCGCTTCACCAATCACCTGATTTCTTACCGAATACATTACGTCATCATTTCAACTCTTATCAAAAGTACTACAAACGTAAGCCTATAATCGCTGCTGGTTTGTCCATGGTAGTGCCAGGTTTAGGTAAATTATACAGCGGCAGACCTCATGGCTTTTGGCCTTCGTTTCTAACTAATGTTCTTTACGGTATTCAAACCGCTGAAAACATCAAAACGTTGGGTATAAAGCACCCTTACACCATTTTTACGCTAGGGGTATTTTCCGTTTTTTACTTCTCCAATATATATGGTTCAGCACACGATTTAAAACAAGTAAAAATTGAAAAAAGAAAAAAATTCTTACATGAAGTCTCTCACTATTATTATCATCCTACTTTGTTCAAGTAATCTGTATTCGATCGGCAATTCTGAATTAGATTCGATCTTATTGACCTTGGAGCAAGATGCATATTATGCAGTTATTGATACGTCTAAGAACGAATTCTACTTTAAAAAATCACAGGCATACATTTCACGAGGAATTATAGATGAATCGTCTATTAGAGAAATTAAACGGGTTCGCTACAGCTTGTTAAAAGACAGTTGTGATCAAGAAGAGTTTTTGTGGAATGCTGCTGTGATTCTTCAAATTCATGATGATCTAAACTACGCCATGTTTTATTTAAATGAATATCAAAGAGTAACCTCAGACACAAGTCCAAACACCTTACTACTCGGTTTACTAATCGATAAATCAAGCGATACCGCCTATTTTAACAACAACGTCAAACAACTGATGCGGATAGACACTGCTTTTCAATGCTTATCATGCATTAAAGAAGTTTTCAATTACGAGTTGAGAAATAAAAAGAAATACGTTTTGGCTTCGCGAATTATTCCAGGACTTGGAACCACATTAGCTGGGAAAGAGTTGTTAGGTATAGGATCAACCCTAACCCACGCGGCATTGGTTTATAGTGTCTTCGAGTTAGCTAAGTTAAACATGTACGTCAATGTAGCGGCAATAGGGCTTTCTTTACTCCCTAGGTTTTATGCGGGAAACATAACTTTAACAAAGAAAACCATCACAGACTTAGGGGCAAAAAAAAGGAGCGAAATTTCATTTGATTGCCAAACAAAAATTTCACTCCTTTTAAAGTCTTATCCTATTCTACTGAAATAAATTACTTTTCCAGCACTTCGATTTCACCAATATAACCTTCTCCTTTTCTAATACTTGTGCTTCCCATCAACCAAAATGCACCACAACCTACTAAACAAGCTTTTGGCTTATATCCCATTTTCGTGTACTGTGCGTAAAACTTATTGTTAATCACTTCAATATTAGATGGAGTAACAGTTCTTCTCTTTTTCTTTTCAGTATCAATCTTGTTCACAGCAAACATTTTCTTTTTAACCTCTCCATTTTTTTCGCTAAAAACAGCGTATTCAAAAGGGCTTATTTTTGCTTTAGCTTTTTTAGCTTTCTTACGTTCCTTTTTACTCTTTGTCATGTCCTTATCAGAGTTACCGTATATCACATAGAACGATTCATTTTTAGCTACAACACTTACATCGTTTATTGACCACACTCCTATTCCTCCCTTGTATAGGATGTCTCTGTCTAGGTTACTTGCCCATTCCAATTTCCCAGCTCCATTCAGCTTAAATAACGTGATATTTTTTTTCGAATTGTAATATGTAGTGGTACAGGTTTGATTACCATTTGCATCGGTACTACAGTGCGTATGGGACCATTTGTCAGTTCTACTACAAAACAAAAACAACTCGTCACTGTCTGAAGTAACTGTATATTCTATTTGGTAGTTTTTAGCTAACTCATCTCCTGTGTCAGTCTTTTTTTTCTTCTTTTTTCCTATGCCCATACATCCTCCGACCATCTCGTACCTGTCTTCTTTGTCTTTCTTAAACAACTCATCTAATTGTTGTTTTGTAAAATAATTAAACTTCACATTTTTGATGTCATAGCTTGAAGATAAAATACCATAGAAGATCCCGTGAATATCATCACCCCCCCCTTTATCCTCATCAGAAAAGAAGCCAAAAACTTTGGTGTTTTTTTCTCCAACGATCTTTTGCATGTTCTTAACTTCCTTCCCTTCAAACTTGATTTCTTTGTACTTAACCGTCCCAGAATTCAAATTTATAGAGCCAAAAAGCATAGAGGTAAAATCATCCAAGGTCCCTGCTTTTTTCCTTTCTTTCCTTTCTTTCCTTGTTAAACTAAAAAATGTTTCAAGGTGTAAGTTACCATCATCTCCAAGCTCATACGTACTTGTCAAGCCGCCGTATCTGTTGCTGTTTTTGGAAAATAAGCCCTTTTTTTTCTCCCTTATCTTAGCATAAGGTAAAGTCACTTGCAATGCCTTCGAAAACTTCAAGTTTTTTTCAAGGATTTTTAGCTCCACAACTACATTATCTTCTGCTTTTCCGCCAAGTTCTCCCCCAATCACAATCTTTTCAATACTTCGATTAACAAGCACAAAAACACCTGGTTGCTTGTCTAACTTTTTATTAAAATTTTGCTGATATATTTTAACAATTTTACCTTTCTTTTTCAGCTGGGCGTCAAAGGCTTCCATGTATATTTCTACAATTTTCTTTGATTTTTTCTTCCAAAAAATATAAATAACATCATTGAAAACCACTGATTTATAGTAGCTTAATCCTTTGTGTGACTTCTTATCATTTTCCTTATACCCAAGTAATGAAACCTCTGCTACCCTTTTTTTAGATTTAACATCTAAAGCAAGAACTTTCATTTTTCCATATTCTCCTGTCATATGCCCTTTCAAGCCAGAGCTGTACAACATGACGTAAAGGTTCTTATCGTTTGCATCCATGTAAGAGTGAAAAAAACCATCCTTTTTATCATCGTACTTAAGTGGATCCGACCAATTAAGATTAAAATCCTGACTAGACGCATTAAATGCAAAAAGACATACAGCTAAAATTAATGTTATTTGTTTTAATTTATTTGTTACCATCCTATTCCAAATTTATATCCGATTAAAACTGTACTTGACAAACGTGTATGTTCATTTCCTGTTAACTGTGTACCTTCCTGAACTGTACTTCCTAATGTAAATTCTGACGGACCATTACTGATTTCATCATACATTGTTGACCTAAATCCAAACCCCCAATAAAAGGCGTGATAAAGTCCTATTTTTCCTGATGAAGATGTTTCAGTACCAAATATGAAATTCATATTATGACTTCTTACATCAACATCAAATTTTTTGGCTATGTTATTATACTCTGTATCTCCAGTGTAAGGATTGTCAGAGGTAGTGCTGTAACTGGCAACGTACTCCAAGGTCTGATTTATAAAACGATAATCAAACCCCATATATCCATACTCAAAACCCCAAAAACTATCATAATAAAACTGCACTCCTGCATTAAAAAAAAGATTCAAATTAGATTTTAAATCTCCATCATCATAAATCACACTGATATCATATTCTTCATAATCACTGTCAAATAATTCTCCTCCTGATAAAAATCCAATTTGCATGACAGCATCTTTTCCAAATGCGCTTCCTAAACCGATGTAACCTGAGAAATAATCACCAAAATTTCTTTGATAATGAAGCGCACCAACACTTCTTAATACTAAGAGTGGATTAAAAAGGATGATATTTTTATGGTCACGGGAAATATCCCCGTCACCACCACTCTTCCCCTCTTCATCAAACACAGAGCTTTCAGATGGCACATATAGTTCGTCTAACGAGTTTTCCGTATTCTGTGCAAAAATGGGGGAACAAAATAAAGTAAAAAGACAAACCGCGATTTGCTTGCGTAATATTTTCTGACAATTCATTTTACTTAATTTTGATTAGCACCACGTAACTCTTTAACTTTTTTATTTTACTTTCCAAACCAACGTTCGCTATTGAATTCTTATCTGATGGATATGAAGCGTCGTCTGGTAACAAATCAATTAAATTTTTCGCGTAATTAATTTTAATGGCGTACGACACATTATCGGCTCCGCTAATTTTGGCATTCACGACTCCAATTACCTCTCCCTTTTTATTAAAGACAGGTCCCCCACTATTTCCAGGTTGAACTGGAATCGACATTTGATAGGAATTAATGGCTCCTTTATAACCCGTTTTTGAACTAATTTTCCCATCAACAAATTTCACTGACTTACCCATTCCATTGAGTGCAAGAGGGTATCCCAAAGTAAAAATTTCGGCACCCATCCCCTCACTCCCTGATGACTTAAAAGCATACTGAATCTTTTTCTCTTCGTACCCTGTCAGTTTAATTATTGCTAAATCATTTATCTTATCACTTTGCACCACTTCAGCATCGTACTTTTTTGTATCACCCGCAGTACTTATTTCAACAACAACCTGCTTAGCATCCTCAATGACATGATAATTTGTCAATACGTATCCATTCTTATTTATGATAAAACCGGACCCGCTAGCTTTAAAGTTTTCATCGTCCTCAGACAACGCTGAATTACTACTACTGTTCAACTCCTTAAAAATAACATGCTCTACTACCACCAAGTTTTTTCCACTAACCGCTGCACCAAGATTACTACCTTTAAACGAATACTCATCTCCTGAATACTGGATAGACCCATTAATTGAAAAAACAGTTTTTCCATTTTCAGTTAGTAATTTAAGTCTGTTACTGGATTCCGTTGTGATATCATAACTGTACATACCTTCCATTTGATACGTAGTTATTCCCTCATATACAGACCCAATGTAAAATGAGTTTTTACTAATTAAGTAAAAGTTATAGTTGTTCCAATCTTTGAATCCATAAATGAGCCCCGCCTTACTGCCCCCTTTGAGTTTATTTACGTTTAATTTCAATTCGATTGAATACGCTTTTGCTTCAGAGTAAAAGGAAATGAATCTCGATGCTCCCAACTTAGATTGGGATTCTAAAATTAATTTGTTGTCCTCTATAGTGGCGCTGCCATTGTCCGACGAATATAAGTCCCAATCATTGGAGTTGTTTTTAAACTCTTCCTTAAAAAGGACCGAAGAATTTCCTTCTTCATCATAAACAACATACTTGTTGTTTATGACCTGTCCATTTTTGTATTGTGCTTCACTCGACACTTTGCCATTTTCAAAATATTCAGTAACGGACCCTGATTCCTTTCCTTCGTTGTTATATTCAACTTCTCTCTTCGTATTTCCGTTCTTGTAATACCACACGCATTTCCCAAAATACAAGTTGTTTTTTTCAGTTAATTCATTAGCATTTTGAATCCCTCCTTTGAAAAATTTATTGTCATTAGAAGAGTAGAAAGAGGAGTATTGCTGACCTCCTTTTGAGGCCCTATAGTAGTAAGAGTTTTCGGAAGTTGTTGCTTCTCCAACCCTATTAAAAAAGACTTTTTGACATTGTGTCGAAGTTGAAAATCCAACAAATAAAATAAACAATGCTAATTTTTGTACCATGTGCTAATTCAATTAAATCAAGCGTATATGTAAATATTTGCGCAAGATAATAATTTCGCCAACTAAAAAAGGTTAAGTCAAGGAATATAAAAATGTGAAATTACATTAGAGTATCATATAATAAGCAAAAGGTTATCCGCCCTTTTCCATTAAACGCTCATCCTATTCACCTCCGCCATCATTCACCACGTAATTCACTTTCAAAGCATTCAGTTTACGAAGCTCCTGCTTGATGTCGTCCAAGGTTCCGAGCTTTGTTTCCTGATCTACTTTTAAAGATACAACCATCTTTTTTGCAAGCTTATTTCCTAATTCAGGATTTGGTGCTTGTTGCTTGATGCTTTGTCGTTTCTCTTCGATGTATTGGGCCAAATGACTAATGTCTTTGATGGCATCATTAAGTTGAATTCTTGGCTCCACACCGTATTGGGCTTGTAGTTCACCTACAGGTGCACCCACGTTAATGTAAGCTTCTAAAGATTTATCCTCCAGCCTAGCACATTGCTCAGCGTTCGGGATTGTAATGTCCACAATTAAATCTTCCTCTTTACTCACTGTGGCAACCATGAAAAAGAACAGCAATATAAATACTATGTCAGGCAAGGAAGCAGTGCTGATCCCTGGTGTTTTTTTCTCGCCTTTCTTCCTAAATTTTGACATTTTAATCTACTCCTTGAACCGTTTGTGCTTCCGATATATTCGCTGGAAACATTAACATTAACATTTCCTTTTGTTCCTTGTTTAACTCACCCCACGACTTACTCCACCTTTTCCTTCCCACCTTTTCTCGTCTTACTTTGTATGCTAACAATATCTGATCACTTAACTCAATGTATGTTTTGTAATCAGCGCCTCTTGTAGATTGAATTGACACCACATGCTTCGATTTTTTATATACCGCACTCCCAAATTCGTCAAAAGCTTTTAACCTTAAATTAGCTTTTCTTAAAGTTTTTGTGACGTTTTTTTTATTGGATTTGTCTGCTGTTTTAAATGCTAGCTCTGCTTGATTGAATCTCCCAACCAGTTCTCCCCTATCAATAGTGATGTTTTCAGGCCACGTCTCCTTGTTGCTGCTATTCGCAATAATTTCCGCCATGCGGTCTTTAACCTCAAGCACACTAAGTAATTCTCCCTTAAGTAAAATCTTATTTTGATCATTCACCAGCACATCCACTACATTCCTCCTGTTTACTTCTTCAGGGTCCTTTTGTTCCAATTCAGGAAGCAGCCTCATCATACCGGATTCTTTTTCCATTGTAGTGGTAACCAAAAAGAAAATCAGCAACAAAAAGGCAATATCTGCCATTGAACCTGCATTGATTTCTGGTGTGCCTCTCCTTGCCATTTGTTATTTTGCTATCCTTTTTACTGAAGAATAAATCAAAGTAGCTACCGCTGAAAAAATCACAAAGTAAAGCGTGTAAATTCCAGCTTCTGCTTGTTTACTGCCTTCAATGATGATTTGGGATCGAGAATCAACGCTATCGCTTGCCATACCTAAACCTATCAGGTAAAACAAAAGCAAAGCTCCAATTCCTATCAAAACACTTTTCCCTCCCTTTGGGTTTTCAGCCAAATTAAAACCTGCCGCACCTAAAGCCACTAGCACTAGTAGTATCAATAAAAATATTGAATAATTAATCAGCAGGGTAAGAGACACTATGTCTAATAAAAACAGTAAAACCGCCATCAAAGACAAGCTTATCAAAATCAATTTTATGTTGTTAAGTACCTTTTCCATGGGTTAAGATAATTTAGTTTTAACCAGCTTCACAAATGTATTGGACGCGTCTTCCATCACGTTCACTAAATTGTCAATTTTAGCTACAATGAAATTAAAAAACACTTGAAGTATAATTGCCACAACTAAACCTGCAACTGTGGTAATTAAAGCTGTTTTAATACCTCCTGCAACCAAAGATGGTTTAATTGAACCTGCTTCCTCAATTGCATCAAAAGCGTCAATCATTCCTAATACTGTTCCTAAGAAACCTAACATCGGAGCCAATGAAATAAATAATGAAATCCAAGAAGTACCTTTTTCCATCAATCCCATTTGAATAGAACCTCCCGAAATAATTGCTCTTTCAACAGCATCAGCACCCTCTTCGGATCTTGTTAATCCGTCGTAAAATATAGCCCCTACTGGGCCTCTTGTATTCTGGCAAACAGTTTTTGCTGCTTCAATTCCTCCTGAATTTAAAGCGCTTTCCACATCTTCCAATAATTTCTTATGATTTACAGTAGCTAAACTTAAGTATATGATTCTTTCGATAGCAATAGAAACACCAATGATTAAACACAATAACACGATCACCATGAATTCAATTCCCCCATCAATGAACAAGTCTTTAATGCTTTCCGTAAAACCCGGTTCTTCATTTCCAACCACTAATTCTTCCGCCATTACGTCCACGTCAACGATCTCTGCTTCTGCTTCCACTACCTCACTTGTGCTGTCATTTGATGCTTGAGCATATGAAAGTTGCGGAGTAAGCAATCCTAAGGTTAACATCAAACTCAGTGTAAAATAAGCAATGATTTTTTTCATTTTATAAATAGTTAATTGTTGTTCTAATTTTGTGCATCATTCAATTTAATACACCTTTTTATTTTCCAAGTGCAAATTACGACATTCCAACTTTTAAATTCAAAATTTAAAAGTTAATTTTAAACTGTTACCCGGTTAAACAAAAAATTCAAACAGGGAAGGATCGTCGTTGAGGGCCGTATAATTAATTCCAAACTCTTTCATTCTCGTCACAAGTCCTTGATAATCTTCCTTTCGTTTCAGTTCAATTCCAATTAACGCAGGTCCTGATTCGCGAAAATTCTTTTTAACGAATTCAAAGCGTGTAATGTCATCGTCTGGCCCCAATACTTTGGACACAAACTCCTTTAACGCTCCCGGGCGCTGAGGAAAACGCACGATAAAAAAGTGCTTTAGTCCTTCATAAACCAAAGACCTTTCCTTGATTTCACCCATCCTATCAATGTCGTTGTTGGAACCACTCACCACACAAACTATCTTTTTCCCCTTGATTTTGTCTTTGTAAAAATCCAACGAAGCAATAGTAAGTGATCCTGCTGGCTCTACCACAATAGCTTCCTGGTTGTACAATTCAAGAATCGTTGTGCATGTTTTTCCTTCAGGAACCATGATTAAATCATCCAAAGTATCCTTGATAATAGCAAACGTTTTTAAACCTACTTTTTTAACTGCAGCTCCATCCACAAATTTATCGATGGTGTCTAACTCCACGACTTTTCCAGCTTCCAAAGCTTTTTTAAGTGCCGGAGCACCTTCTGGCTCCACCCCTATCAATTTTGTATTTGGACTTTTTTGTTTGTAGTATGAGCTAACTCCTCCAAACAAACCTCCACCACCAACTGGCAAAAATAAAAAATCAGCGTCAGGCAGAGTTTCATAAATTTCTTTCCCAACCGTCCCTTGTCCAGCCATTACCTTTTCATCGTCAAACGGATGAACAAAAGTTAATCCTTCTCGGGCGCAATGTTTTTCTGCTTCCTCGTTAGCATCGTCAAAAGTGTCACCAGTGAGTACCACAGTCACCTTGTCCTTCCCAAACATTTTCACTTTAGCCACCTTTTGCTTTGGTGTAGTGGAAGGCATGTATACTGTTCCTGATATTCCCAATTTGAAACATGAAAATGCAAAACCTTGTGAATGATTACCTGCACTGGCGCATATTACACCACGTTCTCTTTCCTCCTGTGTTAAAGAATAAATCTTATTATAAGCACCCCTAATTTTATACGAACGAACTTGCTGAAGGTCTTCTCTTTTAAGATATACCTCACAATCGTACTTTTCTGACAAGGAAATGTTTTTTTCAAGCAAAGTGTGTTTTGCTACACCTTCCAAGTTTTTACTTGCCAATTCAATGTCCTGTAATGCTACTAAATTTCCCATAACTAGAAACAAAGTTACATAATGTAAACTCAAACGATTTAGCTTTTCGGGAATTTCACCGAAGACTATTGTTTTCTTTCTCTTCGTTTAAAAATAAAAACATAGCCTTAGCTAC
>JBLIBC010000088.1:0-9936 GCA_047632015.1 Glaciecola sp. | reverse complement strand
CGGCTTAATACCAAAACGATCACGAGCCAATAAATAGTAGCCGGTCACCTTGTCATAAAAACAAAAGGAAAAGAACCCATCTAAGTCTTGAATACCATTCGCTCCTTTTTCTGTGAGCCAATGCAGTAAAACTTCTGTGTCAGAGTTTGTTTTAAAATCATATCCTTTACCCTGTAATGTTTTTCTTAAAATCTTGTAATTATATATCTCACCATTGTAAACTAAATGGTACCGACCGTCTTCAGATGTAAAAGGTTGATTTGCCTCTTCCGAAGTATCAATAACCGATAACCTCGCGTGTCCTAATACGGAATTTTCAAACTTGACAGAACCACTGAAATCAGGCCCTCTTTTGTTCAAGGTTTTGACGGCTGCATCAATTTGAGACAGTGCATACTTCCCTTTTTTTGTTGTCGCTATTACACCTACAATTCCACACATTTAAAATACAATCTAAATTTCCCTCTAAAATAAATAAAGGGAACAAGGAATGTGTAATGATTCAAGGAAATCCATTATTAATCCTTACCTTTTCTTCGACTAAAACTTATATGACTATGACTGCAAGATTACTTTTATGCCTAATCGTGTGCCCTTTCCTTACTGTTAAAGCGCAATCATTCATCCAATATTTTGAAGAGATGCCAACAACTTATGATGACACTCTTCACATTAACATTGATGAAACTTCAGAAAATATTTGGCAAATTGGTCAACCAAACAAACCTATTTTTTACAGTGCAGCATCGGTACCAAACGCTCTTGTAACGGACACCATTAATAATTACCCTTTGGACAACACGTCTACTTTTTGGTTTAAGCCGATAGAAAAGCTTGAATATTATGGATACAATGTAATCGCCATTCAATGGATGCAAAAACTTGACTTGAGTGCTGGACACCATGGTTTTGTTGAGTTTTCATCTGACGGAGGACAAACGTACCAGTCTATTTTTGACAACTCCTATGTCTATAACTTATATGGATATGAAAACAGCTCTCTAGACACTTTAAATGATGGGAAAATTGGATTCAGTGGAACAGATACTACTTGGCGAAACATATGGGTATGCTATGACGCAAATTATTTGCAAAACATTGACACCTTGATTTTGAAATACACATTTGATTCTCATGACTCAAATTCAGGAGCAAAGCAAGTTTTGGCTGGTGAAGGATGGATGTTAGACAACTTTAGATCAAGTATTACCATTGCTCACACAGCAAAAGAGGTTTTAATGGAATCTTACCAAGAAGTTTATCCAAATCCAAGTTCAGGAAAAATAAACATCAGAACTCAAAAGCAGAAAGGCTACCACATAATTGAAAACATGTCATTATTTAACAATGCTGGAACACTAATCCGAGAATATGGGGTTAGTCCGACCAAATTTAATATTGATATCTCTGACTTTTCTGATGGCACATACTTTCTTGAAATTAAAACTAACGTTAAAACTAGCCGACACAAAGTGATCTTAAAAAAGTAAATGAAGTTTCACTTTTTGATTTTATTAGTGGCTTTAGGTGCACTAGTGGTCTCTTTTAACATGCCTTTAAGCACAGAAATTAGTCACCCTGTAAAACTATTTCCACCCTTAAAAGCTCCCGCCACTCTTAAAACAGACTCTTTGCTTGTAGATATAGGGAGATATTTGTTTTACGATCCTATATTGAGCAGTGACAGCACTATTTCTTGTTCGTCTTGTCATATCCAATCAAGGGCCTTTTCGGACAATTCTAAAAGGTTTAGCACTGGTGTTAATGACAGCTCTACTACTAGAAACTCGATGCCCCTTTTTAATTTAGCATGGAATAGTCATTTCTTTTGGGATGGTCGAGTTACTTCAATTGAAGAACAAGTTCTTCACCCAGTTCGATCAATAAATGAAATGAATCTTTCGTGGACAGAAGCCGAAAACAGAATTTCCAGTAGCGCTTTCTACCGCTTAAAGTTTGAAAAATTAAACCTTAAAATAGACAGCTTGTCCATTGCAAAGGCAATTGCTCAGTTTGAGATAACAATTGTTTCTGACAATTCAAAATTTGACAGTGTAATTAGGGGCGAAACTAGGTTCACTGAAATAGAAAGAGAAGGTTTTTTAATTGTAAATGATCAAAGTCAAGGTGATTGCCTCCAATGCCACCCAACAGATGCCGGATCACTTGGGACAACTTTAGAATTTACAAACAACGGTATTTCTCAAGTGGACAATCTAAAAGAATACCCTGATTTTGGATATTGGATTAACACAAAAGACAGTACAGACATTGGAAAATTTAAAACTCCGACTTTAAGGAACATCATGTTAACTGACCCCTACATGCACGATGGTCGATTTTCAACTATCGAGGAGGTTCTTGACCATTACAACAAAAACTTGCAACCAACACTTAATATTGACCCTAAAATGAGATACGCCTCTGCTCATGGTGCCAATTTAAATGAGGAGCAAATCAGTGCAATCATCGCTTTTCTTCACACATTAACTGACAAAGCCCTACTTTCTGATCCAGCGCTATCCAATCCATTTAAGTAAACTGTCAGATCTAAAAAAAGCCCCGCAAATGCGAGGCTTTTAAACTAATTTATTTTCAATATACTCTACAAGTGAATCACTTCGCCATAAGCCATTGCTGTGGCTTCCATCACAGCTTCACTCAATGTTGGGTGAGGATGAATGGTTTTAAGCAAATCATGACCTGTAGTTTCTAATTTTCTAGCAACCACTATTTCAGCAATCATCTCAGTTACGTTAGAACCTATCATGTGAGCTCCTAATAACTCACCATATTTAGCGTCAAAAATAACTTTAACAAAACCTTCCTTGTGTCCTGCTGCACTTGCTTTACCTGAAGCTGAGAAAGGAAATTTACCAACTTTTAATTCATAGCCTTTTTCAATAGCTTGTTTTTCAGTAAGTCCTACTGAAGAAATTTCTGGAGAACAGTATGTACATCCAGGGATGTTACCGTAATCAATTGGCTCAACATCCATTCCTGCAATTTTTTCAACACAAGTTATTCCTTCTGCTGAGGCCACGTGAGCCAATGCTGGACCAGTAGTTACATCCCCAATAGCAAAATAACCAGGCATGTTGGTGTTGTAATATTCATCGGTAACAATTTTACCGCCATCAACTACAATTCCTACGTCTTCTAAGCCTAAGTTTTCAATATTAGATTGAATCCCAACAGCTGAAAGTACTACCTCAGCGTCAATTATTTCTTCTCCTTTTTTAGTTTTGACTTTAACCTTACAAACCTTTCCTGAAGTATCAACTGATTCAACTGCTGAATTAGTCATTACTTTAATTCCAGATTTTTTGAAGTTTTTTAGTAATTCTTTTGATACATCTTCATCCTCGTTTGGAACGATGTTCGGTAAAAACTCTACCACTGTAACATCAACTCCCATTGCATTATAAAAATATGCAAACTCCACTCCTATTGCCCCTGACCCCACAACCACCATCGATTTTGGCTTGTTAGGTAAAGTCATAGCTTCTCTGTATCCTATTATTTTTTTCCCGTCTTGTGGTAAATTTGGTAATGCTCTTGATCTTGCTCCCGTTGAAATAATAATGTTGCTTGCACTGTATTCAGTTACCTTTCCTTTTGAATCAGTAACGTCCACTTTTTTACCTGCTTTAATTTTTGCTTCACCAGCAATGACTTCAATTTTGTTTTTCTTCATCAAAAATTGAATTCCTTTGCTCATTCCGTCTGCGACGTCTCTACTTCTCTTTACAATTCCTTGAAAATCAGCTTCAGCTTTACCTGCTATTTTGATTCCGTAATCAGATGCATGGTTTATGTAATCAAATACATTAGCACTTTTCAGCAATGCTTTTGTTGGAATACAACCCCAGTTTAAACATATACCACCTAATTCAGCCTTTTCAATTATTGCTGTTTTTAAGCCTAATTGAGAAGCTCTAATTGCTGCTACATAACCTCCAGGTCCACTACCGATAACTATTACATCAAAACTCATATTGTATGTTTTTATAATTAATAAAAGCGATGCGAATATACTCAAGCCATTTAACTTTTCGGTAATTTTGGTAAAGGATATTTAGACACCAGAGCTAAAAGAAAAGTTAAGGAAGATGAAGTCAAACATTAAATATAAAGTTGGAAGTAAAGTCCCGGGGAGTCGATTTTTGGACATTGAAATTACTGTAAATACTGAAGGGGTAAATTCTTTCGAAATTGCTTTACCAACATGGAGACCAGGCAGGTACGAACTAGGTAACTTTGCTAAAAACGTCCGTGGATTTAAAGCCGTTGACGACAATGGAGATCAAATATTATTCAAAAAACAAAGCTCCCATTTATGGTTGGTTGATGCTGAGAGTACAAATTTAGCAACAGTTATCTACCAAGTATATACCACAGAACTCAACGCAGGATCCTCTTGGGTTGATAAAAACCAACTGTACATAAACCCAGTAAACTGTTTGATGTATGTCGTTGGACATGAAGAGCATATATGTGAAGTGCAATTTGACGTTCCTACCGATTATCAAATTGCCACTAGTTTATTAAGAACTGAAAAGAGCTATTATACTGCACAGAATTTTGACGAATTAGCAGACTCTCCTGCCATTTGCAGTTCCGACTTGCAGCACAACACTTATGAAGTAAATGACACCACTTTCCATATTTGTTTTCAAGGAGAATGCAAACCAGATTGGGAAAAACTAATTCCAGACTTCACCGCCTTTACAACTAAGCAATTGGAAAGCATGGGAAGTTTTCCATTTACTGAATACCACTTTTTGTTTCAAATATTACCTCACAAAGCATATCATGGAGTGGAACATTTAAACTCTACTGTGATTTCACTAGGACCAGGATCTGAAGTGATGAAAACAAAATTATACGAGGAACTGTTAGGCGTTTCATCTCATGAATTATTCCATGCGTGGAATGTAAAAAGCATCCGACCGGCAGACATGGTTCCCTACGATTTCAGCAAGGAAAACTACACTGAAATGGGATACCTAACAGAAGGTGTTACCACTTACTTGGGTGATTTATTTTTGGTGAAATCAGGTGTTTTTTCACAGGAACGATACTTAAAAGAAGTACAAAAACTACTTGATAGACACAGCATGAACTATGGCCGTTATAATTATTCGGTTTGCGAATCCTCTTTTGACACCTGGCTTGATGGCTATGCCAAAGGAATCCCAAACAGAAAGACTTCCATCTACACGGAAGGAGCTTTATTGGCGTTATGCATTGATATCATGTTAATTTCAGAAACTGGTGGTCAAAACAACTTGGAAAAAGTGATGCATACTTTATTTGACAACTATGCTAAAAAAGGAATAGGCATTACCGAAGACATCTTTATTCAAACAATAAAACAACTAGGAGGTTCAAAAATTGAAGACCTATTTGAAAATTATTATCACAAAGCTGTCGACTATTTTAACGTACTCAAAAGCACTTTTGAAAAAGTGGAGTTAGCATTAAAGAAAGAAAATAACCCTAACGCTTTAGCTAGTCAGTTTGGATGTTACACAGACAAAAAAGGAAAAGTATTATTAATAGCTCCTGACTCTCCTGCTAATGTGGCTGGAATTAATGTAGGCGATGAAATTACAAGCGTCAATGGAATTAAAACAAAAGACAGCACCAACGAATGGAAAAAGCGCATCACTGGAAAAACGACTTTTGTTTTAAGTAAAAAACTAGGAGTTGAAACAGTAAAAATTACTCCTAACGAGGGACAACACTTTCAAAAATACGTTTTGATAAAAAACACACAAACAACTGATATTCAAACAAAAGATCAAGATTCTTGGTTAGGAAAGCAGTATCTTTAAGCACTTAAAAAATAAAATGAGAAAAATTATATTATTACTGTGTTTCGTTCTCATTAAAACGATTGGATTAGCCCAAGTAAAAATTTCACCAACGTCCTATATTGCTTGTGAAGGTGAACTTTCAGCAACATTTTCAGCAGACGTTATAGGTGGAACATGGAGCTCTCCAACAGGCAGTATCGATCCTATTACAGGTGTATTTAACACTGCTGGATCCTTATCAGGAGAACATGATATCTTTTACTCAGTAACAGTTGGTGCCAATACATATAAAGACACTGCAAAAGCTACTGTTGTTGCTAATGACAACATAAACCCGATACCTGATACTGCATTCTGTGATGGTAGTTATATAATTATTACGGCAACAGGTTCTTTTAGTTCCGTATCATGGAGTAATGGACAAAGTGGAAATACCGCAGTATTTTCTCAAGCAGGAACGTACAATATCATAAGTCAAGGCCTATGTCCTGTGGCAAGAAGTTTCAAAATAGTCAAATCGCCAAGTATTCTCATTCCAACATATTCCAACATGCACGTGACTTGTGTTGACTCTAATTCCATTAGCATTCCCTCTAATATTAATGTTAAAGACTCAATTTATTCTTACTTGTGGAATGATGGAACTACCGATCCTAATCGAACACTAACTCAGTACGGGAAGTATTACATGACAATCACAAACTCATATGGTTGTACTTTTCATGATTCGATTGAAGTTCACCAATGGAAAATTGACTTAGACCTCGGTTCGGACACCAACATTTGTGGAGATTTCCCTCAATTGGATGCTGGAAATTCATGCTTATCAAATTGCAATTATTTATGGAATACTGGTGACACAACAAGAACTATTACTCCAACTAATGTCGGGATGTATTTTGTTACAGTAAAAGATTCAAGTTGTTACGCTTACGATACAATATATATTACACAAGGTCAATTTTTGACACTGGACCTAGGTCCAGATACAATATTGTGTGGAACGTCATTCACAATAAACCCTCCTCTTTCTGGAGGATCTTATCTTTGGAGCAATGGAGACACCACCAGCTCAATGACCATTACTAACTCGGGACAATATTCCGTGATACTTAATTACTATGGCTGCGTAGCATATGATACGATCAACGTTACTATCTACCCCATATTCGACTTAAGCCTGAACATAAAAGACACTTCTGTATGTATCAATAACGTAGTTCAGCTAAAACCAATTATTTCAGAAAATACTATCGGTTGGACTTACAATTGGAAAAACTCTTCTAACCTGATAATAGGTTCAGATTCTAGCTTTGCTTACATATCGAATTCCGAACAGAATACACCAATCTACCTAACTGTTACAAACATTGAAGGTTGCAGTATAACAGACACAGCATTAATAAATACTACTGGTAGCGAATCCCGAATTCCCAGAAACATTTGCGCTTTTCAAGACTCTACCTTAAAAGTTGGAGATAACAAAACTAACGTAATATGGAACGATGGTTCTAAATTCGATTCTATTCTTGTGAATATAGGTTCTGACACGACAATTTTTGTCCACTCTCAGGACAAAACCAGTGGATGTACTTATAAAGACACGTTTGACCTAGCTCCTATTTTTTGTGATAGTATTCATCGAATTTCAGGAAAGGTTTATTGGGATATAAATAAAAACGGGGTTAGCGATCCTGGGGAATGGGGAGTTTCCGGAATTAAAGTTTCTCTTTCCAATCCTTCAAAATCTACTTACACCAATGACTGGGGGTGGTTTTCATTTAATGTTTACGAAAGTTTGCAAACAAATATAAACGTAGAACAAAAAAGCGATCATGAATTTACCACCCCTAATAGTGGTCAAATTAGCTTAAGCACATTTGGAAATGTACCGGGAAAAAGTACTGGACATAACTTTGGAATATATGGAAATCCATCTTTAGACGAACTTCAGGTTTATGAACAAATCGGTAGGTTACGACCAGGTTTTACTTCATACACAGGCTTACATTTTATCAATAATTCAAACCACACTTCATATAATATTGAAGGTCAATTAAAATTTGATACGTTGTTAAATGTAGAAGACCAACCTTACTTCAGTACAGGTCAAGGAAATTTCATTTCAACTAACGATTCAACAATAAGTTTTAATATTGATTCAATTCCAGCAAAAACCAAATACCGATATCATTTTAAGATATTGATTCCTGCCGGAGCAGAACATCTTGGAAAAAAAATGTGTTTTAATTTTCACGCTTTTTCAAGCCTGGCAGACATTGATTCTTCCAACAACTCATTATACGCCTGCCCGACAATTCGAGGCTCCTACGACCCAAACCACAAAGAGACTAGTCTTGGTGACGGCGGAGTAACTATTGGCACAAAATTACTCACCTACAACATTCAATTTCAAAATACCGGAACGGACACTGCTTTTACAGTCAAAGTAATTGACACTTTGGATTTAAAGTATTTTGATTTAGCAAGTTTTGAAATGATTGGTAGTTCACACAGTTATGAACTGTCCATTGATAGTGTTGGTGTAGCTACTTGGGTTTTCAATAAAATTCTACTAGTAGACTCTATTACAAACGAGCCCTTAAGCCATGGATTAATCACCTTTAATATCGATTTACGTGATGATATTCCAATGACTTTAGGAACGGGGAAAGTGAGTGATAATTTTAACAACACAGCAAATATCTATTTTGATTTTAATGAACCAATCAGAACTAATACAGCTGTGAATTATTTTGAAGTACCTGCATCAATAAACGAATTCGACATTGTCTTATCCGACCTCTTTCCTAACCCTGCAAACGAAATAATTACTGCTAAGATTTACTCAAACACCTTGAAGAATGTAAGCATTATCATCACTGATGTTTCAGGGAAAATTATATCGCAGAGCCAAGTAGATGTTACTACTGGTGAAAACAACTTGATTATTGATGTATCATTCCTTACTGATGGAACTTATTTTATTCAAATCGGAGACAATAGTTCGGTTGCTAAATTTATAAAACAGTAAACGCGTCCCGAACGTCTATCGTCATCAAGGAACAAAGAAATACCGTAGTTCTTGATTTAGCGGAGCGTAATCTAGAACGGGAAGTTTTTAGCAATTTTATTAATTGCTAGAATCATATATGTATTACAATTACCTTTCAATGTAGTTGCAATTTCAAATTGCACGAAGTAACAGTTCTAGATTACGCTCCGCTAAATCAAGAACTACTGTAGATATCAAAAGAATAGACAAGAATGAACGATGACAGGGAGAGTAAAAGTTTAAATGGGAATGAAACGAAATAATTCTGCTACCCCTAAAATATTGCTTGATCCAAGGTTGTGACGCTTTATCCGATATTAAACGATGTTCTTATTGAAAAGAACATCCCAATATATGGCACAAAAAAAACCGCCTGACTAAAAGCGATTTTTTTGAACTATTTTTAACACCTAACTTAACTTTGACTATCTCATTAACGTAACTAAACAGCATAAGGTTACAAAAAAATTAATCTTTGTTTAAATTAATTTGAGATTGATCAATTAGCGATTTGAAATCTGTTGATAATGAGCAAGTAAGCAAAATCATTTTTTATCTTCACATCATGAAAAAATATTTTAACTTTTTGATCTCGAGTGGGATTATATTGATTTTGTTCTCGGCTTGCGCGTCTTCAAAACATAACGCATCGCAACCGTTAGTCAATTGGCTATCTTTTTCACAAGTACAAGATTCATTACGTCATCATCCAAAAAAAGTATTGGTAGATGTGTATGCTACGTGGTGTGGTCCTTGCAAAAAAATGGACAAAAAAACTTTCGAAAATCCCGATGTAGTTAAATATATAAATGAAAATTTTTATGCTATTAAGTTTAATGCTGAAACCATGGATACGATATTTTTTAAATCAAAAGTATTTGTGAACTCGTTAAACAAAAACAAAACTCACAATTTAACGTATGAGTTGGCTAGTATTGATGGCAGAATAGCCTTTCCCACAACCGTTTTATTAGACCAGAAACTTGATCGCATTAAAACCATTGGGGCATTTTTGTACCCTGCTGACATGTTGGAGTTATTACATCAAATAAATGTAAA